>JAYSLK010000687.1:0-6034 GCA_043725585.1 Actinomycetota bacterium | reverse complement strand
GCATGGCAGAAGGAGTTCGACGCCGACATGTCGAAGGTGAACGTGAACGGCGGAGCGATCGCCCTCGGCCATCCCCTCGGCGGCTCGGGCACGAAGCTGATGGCGACGCTGCTCAACGAGCTCGAGCGCACCGGTGGCCGATATGGCTTGCAGGTGATGTGCGAGGGCGGCGGCATGGCCAACGCCACCATCATCGAGCGCATCGTCGAAGGGAACAGCTGAGACCCATGCCTCGCCTCAACCTCACCGGCGCGTCGGCCATCGTCACGGGCGGCGCCTCAGGCATCGGCGAAGCCGCCGCCAGGCAGCTCGCTGCGCTCGGCGCCCGCGTCGTGATCGCCGATCTCCAGCAAGACAAGGGCACCGAGGTCGCGAAGGAGATCGGCGGCCTCTTCGTGAAGTGCGACGTCTCGAGCGAGGACGACGGCAAAGCTGCGGTCGCCGCCGCGTCGGAGATGGGCCCGTTGCGAGCCCTCGTGAACTCGGCCGGCCTCGGTCGCCCGGGGCGCACGATCGACCGCAACAACGAGCCGATGGAGCAGTCGTCGTTCGATTTCGTCATCCGAATCAACCTGCTCGGCTCGTTCAACATGCTCCGCCTCGCCGCTGCAGCGATGGCCAAGACCGATCCACTCGACGACGACGGACAGCGCGGTGCGATCGTGAACATGGCCTCCGTGGCCGCGTTCGACGGCCAGATCGGCCAGGCCGCGTACTCCGCGTCGAAGGGTGGCATCGTGGGCATGACGCTCCCGATCGCGCGCGACCTCGCGGCCGTCGGCATTCGGGTGAACACCATCGCACCCGGCTTGATCGACACGCCGATCTACGGTTCGGGCGAACAGAGCGACGCCTTCAAGGCTCACCTCGGCCAGTCGGTGCTGTTCCCGAAGCGTCTCGGTTCGGCCGAGGAGCTGGCGTTCATGGTGGTCGACCTGATCACCAACCCGTACATGAATGCCGAGGTCATCCGTGTCGACGGCGGCATTCGCATGCCCCCCAAGTGACCGACAGCAACATGACCCCGAAACATGCCCCAAGAGATGACCCGAGAGAAGGAGTACCGATGAGCGACGACACCACACCAGCACCCGAACCGGCGGTGTTGACCGAACAGCACGGACGCGTGCTCTTGATCACGCTCAACCGCCCCGATGCGATGAACGCCATCAACGGCGCTCTCAGCCACGGGCTGTGGGATGCGGTGCAACGCCTCAACGGTGATGCGAGCCTCACCGCCGGCGTGCTCACGGGCAACGGCCGCGGATTTTCCGCCGGCATGGACCTGAAGGCGTTCTCTCGAGGCGAAGACATCGGTCCGATGATGCAGTTCATCCAGAACGGTGCCGAGAAGCCCCTGATCGGCGCGATCGAGGGCTTCGCCCTCGCCGGTGGCCTCGAGCTCGCTCTCACCTGCGACCTGTTGGTTGCAGCCCGGGGCTCCAAGCTCGGCATCCCCGAGGTGAACGTCGGCCTGTTCGCCGCCGGTGGTGGCTTGCTGCGCCTGCCGAGCCGGGTCGGCTATGGCAAGGCGATGGAGATGGCGATCACCGCCGACCCGATCACCGCCGAGGAGGGCTTCGAGTACGGCCTGATCTCACGCCTGGCCGACAAGGGCGATGCCGTGAACGTCGCGATGGCCCTCGCCGAGCGCGTCGCGAAGAACGCCCCGCTGGCCGTGGCTGCGTCGAAGCAGCTGATCAAGGCCACGCAGGGCTGCACCGAAGAGGAGTTCTGGAAGATCCAGGGCACGTTCCAGGGCAAGGTCTTCCTGTCGAACGACGCCAGAGAAGGCCCGCGAGCGTTCGCCGAAAAGCGCGCTCCGGAGTGGACCGGTAGCTGAGCTCGTTCTGGTCGCGTCTCGTTGCGATGTCCGCCGCGAGGCGCGACCAGTCATGCCCTTGGAGCCCGACCGACATGACATCGACGACGCGCACCCCATAGTGCGGCCCTGGCAGCGGACCGGAATCTGCCGCGACATCGATCATGGAACGAGCCGGTCCGCTGTCGCGGCCAGAGGATGGCATCACGGCCGGCGCGTACGGGTACCGGGGCGCCGCGGACCATCGCTGAACTGACGACCGTCGGAGTAGCCCGGATTCGTGTCCGGTCGACCCCGCCGACTGGTCCATCTCCACGTCAGCGAGATGCGTGGGTTCGGGGTGTCGGCTCGGGGGATGCCATGGAGCCAGCCACGCTGGCACGCTCCGCCCATGACGAGCAGATCGCCATGGCCGGGCATCAGCACGAGATCGTCGGGCGCGGTGCCGGCTGGCACCCGCTCGACCACCTCGGCCATCGGGGCTCGCCGCCGGATCACGAACGGCCGGCGCTGTCCGAGCACCACGATGGCGATCAACGTGTCGTCGAGCCAGCGCATCTCCCGGTCGCTGTGCAGCCCTTGGAAGTCCTCACCGTCGCGGTAGAGGATCGCGGCAACGCCGGTGAACCGTTGGCGATAGGCAGCGCTGAGATGGAGGTCTGTCTGACGCAACAGTGGATTCGACTCGGCTCGCAGGCCGGCGCTCAGTCGCCGCTCGGGCACGTAGACGTCGTAGCGCAACACCTCGGACTGCTGCCATGGCGTCTGCTCGCGGACGTGGTCCATCGCCATCTCGGCATCGCGAACGAAGCCGTCCACGACGTCGACCCACGAGTGAGCATCGAGCTCGATCCGGCGCACGGGTACCTGCCGGTCGATCGCGAGGTCCGTCGACATACGTCCATCATGTCGCATCCTTGTTCTCCGGTCAGCGCATCACGATCACGTCTCGGCACCGTCAAGAAGTGCTGAAAAGGTTGCACCTGCGTGCGAAACGGCACACTTCCGGCACGGTTGGCCCTCGTGACTACCCGCACGACCGTCCATCGCACCCGTTCGAGCACGCGCCAGATCGTGCGCCGCCGCATGCTGGCGAACAGCTCAGCCGCTGCCATGGTGACTCCGGGTGTCCCACAGCCAGCTTCCGGTGCGCACGGCGAGCGCCTGTTGCGGTCGGTGGATCTCGCCGACGCCCGCGGCTTCCGCCAGCACACCTGTGCATGCATGCGTTCGCCACGAGCGATCGCCCACTGGCTGCTCACCCACGGCCAACCAATGATCGAGCCCACATCGCTCGCGCTCGACCGCGAAGAGGCCGGCCTCTGGTCGAGCACCCTCACCGGTCGACTCAAGATCGCGCACTCGGCGGTGGACGGCACGTGTTCGCTCAACCTCCACTACGCCGACGGTCGCACCATTGCGATCGCGATGGATGAGCTCCGCCTGGCCGCAACAGCGACCGCCTGAGTCCCCACTCGATCGGAACTCCACCCGCACCGAGGGGCGCGTCACCGCCGCATGAGGTGCTCGCCCTGTTCAAACACCACGTGTGCCCGGCCCACGAGCAGAGGATCGAGCGGACCGATCCGATCGAGCTCCTTGTCGTCATGGCGCAGCTTGTGCAGCACGTACCGCATCGCGTTCAGGTGAGAACCAGAACTTCACCAGGTGCACACCGCTGCGGACGAGGTTGCGTTCGAACTCGGAGGCCTGACGCATGATCTCGTGATACTCGGCATCCGAACAGAAACTCGTGACCCCGCTCCACACCTACGCGGTTGTGCCAGGACCGATCGAACAGCACGACCACTCGCTGACCGCTTTCCTTTGCCCACGCCTGGAACTTCAACAACTCCACCTGCAGCGAGTACTTCTGCTACTCGTAGGTACGACGGCGCATCAGCTTCGCGTAGGGGTACGAGGCGGCGCGCCAATCGTCGCCGAGCTCCCCGTCGAGCGATGGTTGATCGGTTCAATGTCGTGCAACCGTTCGAACGTGGGAACGGGGCCAAGGTCCGATGTGCACGGACCTTGGCCCCGAATCCCCCAGCTCCGCCGCCGCCACCACACCCCGCTGTGCACAGCAGCCGGGTAGCGTCGCCCCCGTGGATCTGGATCAACCGGCCGACACACCACTCCTGCAGCGCATCCGCGAGTCGGTGATCGGCGACGACCAGGTGATGGACGGCCCGTTCGGGCCTCACCGCATCACCTACGCCGACTACACCGCATCGGGTCGGGCGCTCACGTTCATCGAGGACTTCCTGCGCGACGAGGTGCTCCCTCGCTACGCGAACACCCACACCGAGTCCTCGGGCACCGGCTTGCAGACCACACGGTTGCGCGAAGACGCCCGCCAGATCATCCACGACGCAGTCGGCGGGTCGGGTCCCGAAGCCGGCGACGACGAGACGTGCGTGATCTTCTGCGGATCGGGATCCACGGGCGCGATCGACAAGCTGATCGGAATCCTCAACCTGCGCCTTCCCGCCGATCTCGATGATCGCTATCACCTGTCGGAACACATCCCGGCCGGCGACCGGCCCGTGGTCTTCGTCGGACCGTTCGAGCACCATTCCAACGAGATCCCGTGGCGCGAGTCGATCGCCGATGTGATCGTGATCCCCGAAGACGTCGACGGCCACGTCGACCTCGCCGCGCTCGAGGCCGAGCTCATCGTCCACGCCGATCGACGCCTGAAGATCGGTTCGTTCTCTGCAGCATCGAACGTGACCGGCATCGTTTCGAACACGTGCGCCATCGCCGACCTGCTCCATCGTCATGGAGCACTGTCGTTCTGGGATTTCGCCGCGGCCGCACCGTACGTCGACATCGACATGAACCCGTCGTGCCCCGAACACCCGCTGGCCGCCAAGGACGCCGTCGTGCTCAGCCCGCACAAGTTCGTCGGCGGTCCCGGCACCCCCGGCGTCTTGGTGGTTCGTCGGTCCCTGCTGCGCAACCGCGTCCCCGACGTCGTCGGCGGAGGCACCGTGGCCTACGTCAACCCGACCGAGCATCGCTACCTCGACGATCCGGTGCATCGCGAAGAGGCCGGCACGCCGGCGATCATCGAGTCGATCCGCGCCGGCTTGGTCTTCCAACTGAAGCAGGCCGTCGGCGTCAGCACCATCCGAGCCCACGAGGAGGCCTATTGGCGGCGAGCCATCGCTGCCTGGGCGGCGAACCCGTCACTCCAGGTGTTGGGGAACACCGACAGCGAGCGGTTGTCGATCGTGTCGTTCGTGGTGAAGCGGCCACTCGGGCGCTACCTGCACCACAACTACGTGGTGGCGCTGCTGAGCGACCTGTTCGGCATCCAGTCGCGCGGCGGCTGTTCGTGTGCGGGCCCGTACGGTCACCGACTGCTCGGCATCGACCTCGAGCGATCGCACGAGTTCGAACACGAGATCGCCCAAGGCTGCGAAGGCATCAAACCCGGCTGGACCCGGGTGAGCTTCAACTACTTCATCTCCGAGACGGTGTTCCAGTACCTGGTCGACGCGGTCGACCTCGTCGCCACCCACGGATGGAAGCTGCTTCCCGAGTACCACTTCGATCCTTCGTCGGGCCTGTGGCGGCATCGCCTCGGTCCGGTCGAGCCGCCGCTGCGCCTGTCGCAGCTCCGGTACGACGCGGCCACGGGTGAGCTCGTTCGCCCCCCCGTCGATGAGGTGAGGGCGCCCGAGTCGGCTCTCGTGGACCACCTTGCACAGGCGCGGTCGTTGTTGACGTCAGCGCCCGAGTGGTCAGCGACCGGGGGCGACGATGCCGCCGGCTCGATGTCTGCTGCGTTCGAGCACTTGCGTTGGTTCGACCTGCCGAAGCAGTCGTTGCAACGACGTTGAGCCGCCGCTCACCCGACGAGCGCCAGATGGGCCAGGTCGCGCCGCGCGTAGCGGATGTGCCAGAAGACTTCCTCGAACACCGTGTGCAGGCACTCGTTCAGCGGATGTGTACCGTTCTCGAGCACCTCGACCGGCCGCGTGAACTCAGTGGCCGCGACCGTGTCGACGTAGTCACGAACCTTCACCGACCGGCCGTCCCAGACCGACAGGGCCTCGCTGCTCGACGGTGTCCGGGTGAGATCGAGGTCGGGCCAGGGGAAGTCGGTCGACCCGATGTTCGGCAGACCGATGGGGTGGAAACCCGTGCCGTCGATCGGCGCCGTGAACCACTTGTCCGTCGCGAAGACGAGGTGTCTGACCGTCT
>JAYSLK010000686.1:0-5217 GCA_043725585.1 Actinomycetota bacterium | reverse complement strand
ACGGATGTTCTCCACAAGAAGGTGATCCGGAGCAAGGACCGAGCCGGGTTCATCGTGAACGCTCTCCTGATCCCGTACATCCTGTCGTCGATCCGGATGATGGAGTCGGGCTTCGCCACGGCGCCCGACATCGATACGGGCATGGTAGAGGGCTGCAACCACCCGATGGGGCCGCTGCGCCTGGCCGATCTGATCGGCCTCGACACCACCTTGGCCGTGGCCGACAGCCTGTACGCCGAGTTCAAGGAGCCGTTGTACGCCTCGCCGCCGCTGCTCTCGCGCATGGTGGAGGCCGGCCTGCTCGGCCGTAAGGCTGGTCGCGGGTTCTACGACTACCACTGACCGTCATCGCCGTCATCGCCGACCCGACCAGCGGCCGCCTGGGTTGTTAGCGATCGGCGCGAAGCGCCTCTGCCACGAGCCACGGGCCGAGGAACTGCTCTGCCAATTCGGTCGCCGGGCCGACATCGATGTGCACGCCGTCGGCTCGCCAGGTGTCGTCGTCGAAGCGCCCCGTCGCACGAGCCCACGCGTCGAGGTCGACCAGGCTCACGTGGCGGCTGAACCTGGACACGACGTCGCGAATGATCTGATGGTGCGCGTCGTAGCGCTCGACCGCGTTCATCTCCGGCTCGTTCCACAGGTGCGATGGCGTGGGCGGCACCACCCACACGACGTCGGGAACACCGGCAGAGACCACGCCCATGGTGAGGTTGGCATAGGCGTCAGCGATGCGGGCCTGCGCTCGGGCGTCGGTCGGTCCGATCGGGCCTTCCTGAGCGCTCCACTGCCGGTTCGCGGCCTCGCTCACCGTGGCCATCATCACCACGACGTCGGGCTGGAGGCGCTCGATTGCATCGGGCATGACCTCGGTGATCGTGCGCTGTGAGTTCGTGAGCACGTCGTCGAGGTCGAAGCTGGTGATGTCCGCGTCGAGGACGAAGGTGCAGCCCTGGCACCACGACACCGACACCTGGGCATGGTCGGGGTGCGACATGGTCCACGCGGCCAACCCCTGGGCCACGTAGAGAGCAGTCGAATCGCCGACGACGAGGATCCGCACCGGGCGAGGTGGCGTTGGCGGCAGTTCCACCTGTGTGACCACAGTCGTGTTTGACGGATTCGCGTCGTCGCGCTCCGGTTCAACGGACGCCGCCCGGCCTGAGGTCCCTGGCCGGTCGGCCACCGTCGAAGGCGTTCGGGCTTGCGTCGTCGCAGGGCCAGGGCTCGAGGCGACCAGTGGAACGAGCGTCCCGCCTGCACCAGCAGGCGCGATCGCGGCGGCATCGAGCAACCGGTCGTCGGCGCGGATCGCGGGCGCGGTGGGAGCCACCAGTACCGCAGAGGCGAGGACCGCTGCTGTCGCCATCCCCGCCATCCGCAACGTCGGCAGCGTCGGCCACGTCGCGCGGCGCACGGGCCGCTCGACGACCGTGTAGGACACCAGTGCGAGGGCCACCGTGATCGCGACGGCGCCAGCGAGGTGCGGCGCTTCCGTGAGCGTCCAGCCTCGCTCGCGGAGCACCACGAACACCGGCCAGTGAAAGAGGTACACGCCGTAGCTGATCGTGCCGATCGTGACCAGCGGGCGCATCGACAGGATGCGCCGAACACGCCCGTCGGCCTGCATCGAGTAGATGAGCACCGCCGACAGCGCAGCGAACAACGGCAGCCATCCGTCGTAGGCGGGGCCGTGGTCGGAAGGCAACAGCGCCGAGGCCGCCAGGATCGCGACGAGCGACGGCAGTGCCAATCGAGCTGCATTGGACGGCACGTGCCGGTGGTGGAGCACGACTGCCAACCACGCGCCGACGAGGATCTCGGGGAGGCGGGCGGGAGTCGCCCAATACGCCGCGTCAGGACCCGCGAACTCCGCGATCGCCATCGCGACGACAGACATCACGATCGTCGTCAGGGTGAGGAGCACGGTGAGTCGGCGGCGCGTGCGAAACGCCGGGGTTCGCTCACCACGGCGCTGCACCAGCCGCGCGACGCCCAAGACCACCATCGGCCACAGCCAGTAGAACTGCTCCTCGATCGCGAGTGACCAGTAGTGATCCAACGGTGACGTCGCCGATCCGAACAAGTCGCCGTAGCTGCCGGAGCCCCCGAGCTGCACCCAGTTGAAGACCTGCAGCACCGCACCGACGACGTCGGATCGAAGATCGGTGACATCGGCAAAGGCTCCGAGTTGTCGCGCAACCACCACACCGGCGATGCACAACGTGCTCGCCGGGAGCAGGCGCTTCACCCGGCGACCATAGAAGGCCCCGAGGCGCACCGTGCCCGTGCGTGCGTGCTCCACCAGCAGAAGGCTGGTGATCAGGTAGCCCGACAAGGTGAAGAACACCGAGACGCCCAAGTACCCAGCCGGCACGAACGGCAGCCCGGCGTGGAACAGCACCACGAGCATCACGGCAATCGCGCGAATGCCGTCCAGTGCGGGTTGATGTGGGAACGCCTGGCGCACGATGCGGGACTCGGATGACTCGTCGGGCCGCCGATCAGACGTAGCGGCGCCCATCGAGATCGCGCAGGCGCGAAGCCAGTGCGGCAAAGAGCTTGTGCGACAACGCCGGAACGTCTTCGATGGCGCTACGGAGTGAGCTTCGAGTCAGCACCAGCAGGCTGCAATCGGTCGCACACTCCACGGTCGCAGAACGAACACCTTCGTCGAGCAGCGACAGCTCGCCGACCATCGCTCCGGCGCCGAGATCGGCGACCTTGCGTCCGTTGCGACGAACCGTGACGATCCCCTTCAGGACGACGAACGCCTCGGAGCCTGACCGTCCCTCGTGCATGATCACGCGTCCGGCCGGCAAGTCGACGACGTCGCTGCGTTCGGCGATCTTCTCGAGATCCTTGCGGGAGCACTCGTTGAAGAGGCCGACGTTCTTCAGGTGATCGATGTAGATCCGCTTGATGATCATGACGCCGGACCCTAGCCGCCCGCCGCGCACACGTCGTCGGCCGTCGGTCACCTGCGTGACGCGGAAGCTCCAGCGATCGACGTGTGCGACGGGTCACGACGTCGCTGCGGATCTCCACGCGGCTGCAATCGCCGCCACATGACGCTCGTCGGTGCCGCAGCAGCCACCGATCACCTTCAGAGAAGGCAGCTTCGAGCGGAGGGCGACGTACGCGGCAGCCAGTTCCTCCGGGTCACCGTCGTCGAGCGCGGTCATCTCGTCCAGCTCGGCATGACTGAGCTTCGACGCGTTGGCTCGGAGGCCGCCGATTCGCGCGGCCCAAGGGCTCGATCCATCGAGGACCCCCTCGAAGTGCTCAGGGTGCGCGCAGTTGATCATGTAGTGCACCGGCGTGGCGTCGGTCCCGGCCGTTTCGGCGTCTGTGATCTCGATTGCCTCGGCGAGTGTCATCCCCGACGGAAGGCGGCCGTCGATCTCCACCGTGAACGAGATCACCGACGGCAAGCCCACGGCAGCGGCTGCACGGGCGATGCCGATCGCCTCGTCGACGTACCCGATGGTGATACCGGTGATGACGTGGGCACCGGCGGCCGCCATGTGCTCGATCTGGAACGAGTGGTAGTCGGTCGCCTCAGCGACGTCCATCAGCTTGTCGATGCGGTAACCATCACCGCGGGGGCCCACCGCACCACCGATGGCGAACGACTGCGTCCCGGTCCACTGCCGGCAGATCTCGCCCACCACCTCGACCGCCGCAGCGATATGAGCAGCCAACGCGTCGCGGTCGTGCCCGAGCGTCGCCGCCCAATCGGGGTTCGCACGCCATGTCGGCGTCTCGAGCACCACGGAGACGTCGGCATCGCGTGCGATCCGTGCGTAGTTCTCGTAGTACTCGGAGAGGAGTGCACGGCCATCGACCGTTGCGGCGAGCGGGTAGGCGGCAAACGCGGGCAGATCGATGCCCTTCTGGAACACCAGCCAGGTCTCGAGCCCACCATCGGTGATGACGGTGTGTTGATCGGCCCACGCACGTTGCAAGGAGGAAGTAGTCATGGACACATCACACCTCGGATCGCCGCCGCGATGCTCGTGGATGGCCTGAGGATTTTCTGAGGATCGGTGCTGGCGGCGGATCAGTGGTGGCGGTCGACGAGCTCGGCCGCCAACGCAACGGCCTGATCGATCTCCAGCTCTGCACCTTCGGCGGCCCATCGTTCGTAACGCTGTGTGCCGACTCGTCGAATCAGATCACCGAGGACCTCACCGAGCCGCACCGATTCGGAGCCGAACGAGGCCCGCAGATCCGACCGGGTGGCCACCGCACCGAGAACCGCAGCACCTTGGTCGTCGCCGACTCCGACGAGGATCTCCACCAGATTGCGGATCGCCGTCACTGCGTGGACGAAGTTCCCATGCCGCAGGTAGCCGCGGAGACAGGTCGACGCTGCCACGAGCGACCCTGCCGCGTCACCGACCCTCGCCAGATCAGCGGCGAGCGCTATCTGCGACACCGATCGCACGAGCGGGTTCCCCGCCAGCGTGGACAGCTGAATCGCCTCTCTGAACGCGGTGGCCGCACCCGGGTCGCCGAGTGCACCGAGCACTTCGCCGCGGGTGTACCAGATCCACGCCCGATCGGATGGCGCTGCCGAGTGCATCCCCTCGCGGTCGAGACGATCGAGTGCCGCGAGAGGATCACCGCCGAAGACCTCCGCAAGCGAAGCGTTCACGACCGAGAGCGAGACGAAGTGTGGGTCTGCGAGCGTGCTGCCCAATTCGTACAGCTCGGCGGTCAGTCGCGAGCAGTCCTCCAGACGACCGTCGTAGAGCGCCACATCGGAGAGCACCTCCATGGCAGCCGCTCGCGAGGGCGCATCTGACGCAGCGCTCAGCACGCTGCTCCCCACCTCCCACGCCCGTTGGAGTTCGCCTCGGTTCGCGGCCAACGCAGCGACCGCGAGTTTCGCTCCCGCGAGCTCGGATGCTCGCTCTGGGTTTCGATCGAGCAACGCCTGGCTCCATGTGGCCGGCTCCGTCCAGAACGTCCAGTAGGCAGCGAGGTGCAGCGATCCACTGATCTGCGACGCGAGCAACGGGTCGTGCTCGCTTGCCCATCGATGCGCCACGCGAGTCTCGGGCACGATGCTCTCGAGCCGTCGGCGCGCCTCGACCTCGTCGGCTCCGCGAATCCCCCGGTCGATCTCCGCCACCACTGATGCAACGAACTGCGCGTGACGGCGACGCGCTCCCTGCTCCATCTCCGGTCCGTCATCGTGCAGCCACGTGG
>JAYSLK010000685.1:0-7339 GCA_043725585.1 Actinomycetota bacterium | reverse complement strand
CGTACTTGCCGGCTGCGACGAGCTTCTCGGCAGCTTGGGTCGCGTCGGTGTCGATGCGCTCGCGTTCGGCGGTGGGGAGCACGCCGACATCGCAGTTCGCATCGTCGACGGGGCACCCCTCGCGAGGGATCTGCAGCGACCAGAGCTTGGCGATCACCGTGTCGATCTGCTGGTCGTTCATGGGCCCGCCACCGGCGAGACCCCATGGTGACATCGGCGAGAACGGTCGACCGTAGACGAGGATGAACTTCACCTCGCTCTCGTCATATCGGTAGAAGATCGTGTTGACCGCAGGAGCGTTCCATGAGACGGCCTTGGTTTCGCCTGTGTTCGGATCGACGACGGAGTACGGGGCGGCCCCTCCTCCGCCGCTCGCACCGTGGCAACCTGCGCAGTTGAAGCCGCCTTCCGCCGTCGTCGCGTAGAGCTTGCTCCCCCACGAGACGAAGCGACCTTCCATTCCGCTGGTCGCCCCTGCTTGACGGTGCGGCTCGAACACCCAGTACAGCGGGAGCATGACGACGATCAGTGCCATCAACAGCACCCCGAAGAGTTGCACGCGCTCGAGGCGTGGCCCCTCGAGGGTTTCATCGTCGTAGTAGGGCCTTCGGTTCGGTGCGAGTTCGACCTCGGATCCGAGCTCGGCCTGAGCCGAACGACGGTTCGCGAAGTAGTACAGCACCCACCCCAGCGCGATGACCGTGAAGATCACCCAGCCGATCGCGGTCGTACTTGCAGCCAGCATGGACTACTCGCCTTCCTTCATGTCGATGTGTGCGCTCGAAGGCGCTTCGGTCGCGGAACTCATACGCAGTGCGGACCTTCGGCTTCTTGACCAGTCGTGTTCGTGCCGATCGGCTTGCCGGCGAAGATGGTGCCCGTGTCGATGACGACGTCGCCGCTCGCGCCGAGCGTGAACGCGAAGTGGTCGAGACCGCGAGGTGCGGGGCCGGCCTTCTTCTCGCCGACGCGGTTGTACTGCGAACCGTGGCACGGGCACTCGAACCATTGGCTGCTCGTGCAGCTGGGCACTCGACAGCCGAGGTGCGGACACTTCTGGTACGAAGCGATGAGCCCGCTCTCGAGCGACTTGAGCACTGCGGGCTGATACGAAGCCTCGGCCTTGGGAAGGGCGCTCGACGGGTACTCCGTCATCCATGCCCGCGCCTCGGGTGCGTAGAAGAAACCACCGCTGGAACGGATGCTGGCGATGATGTCGTCGCGCTTGCCGATGTTCACCTTGCCGCCGAAGCCACCCTTGGCGATGGGCCACAGGAAGGCGACGAAACCGGCAGCGGCGAAGGTCGTCAGACTCACACCCATAAGGCCGACGGTCGCTCGGTTGAAGAACTGACGGCGGCTCACGCCGAGCGCTTCCGGATCCGGTGGCACCCACACGGCAGGCGCCATGTCGTCGGCCCGCACCAACGCGTTCGTGCGAGCTGCCACGGCGGCCCGCTCGACGTCGCGACCGGTGGGTGTGGTCGGCATGTCGATCTCGGCATCCCGGTCGCGACGCTTGGTCTCGCGCGACAGAGCACCTGCGCCGCGGACGTCGCTGCGTCGAGCGACGGTGAGGAACGCGATCGCGCCGAGAACGACGACGACCCCGATGACGATGGCGATGACAGCGGCAGCACTCATACGGACCTCACAGCTCGAAGAACAGGCCGTCGCGCCACGGCAGGGTGAAGTTGAAGCCCGGTCCACGGAAGAACGAGCCGATCATGACCAGCACCGCCCAGAACATGAGGTGCACGGTCATCAACGAGATCGCGAACTTTCGATCCTCGGGTTTGTTCGACGGGTTCTTGTCGATGTACGGCGCCAGGATGAGCACGATCATGCCCACGCCCGGGATGGTGACGCCGGCGACCATCGGGTGGAACATCGTCAGCAGTTCCTGCAGACCGAGGAAGTACCACGGGGCCTTCGAAGGGTTGGGCGTCTGGTTGTTGTTGGCCAACTGCAACAACGGAGCGTTCACGAAGACGGAGAAGATGAAGGTGAACGCAAGACACACCAGTGAGGCCACGAACTCGGCCGCGAGCAGGTGCGGCCAGGTGTGCACCTTGTCGACCGGGGTGGCCTTGACCTCCTGGATCGAGCCGCTCTTGACCACGGTGAGCAGACGCTGGGTGTTGCCGCCGGGGCCGGCGCCCACGGGCACCCCGCCGCCGGTGGGCACCGCCTGCACGACGCTGGCGACCCGCTCCTGCAGTGCCACGCCGCCGCCGGTGGGGGCGGCCCCTTCGGCGCGTGCCTTCGCCGACTTGCTCCGCTCGAGCAGGTGCGCCGGGATGCGCGGGTCGGCGGCAGCTTCCGACGCCGCAGGGGCAGCGGCAGCTGCCTCGGCGGGCGCTTCGGCGGCGGCCTTCTCGCGTGCAGCCTGGGCACGCTTGAGGAGGTGTTCGGGGATCTCGGTCACGAGTGACTCCCTTCGATTCGGACAGGAACGGACAGGACGGACAGGACGGACAGGACGAACATGACGGTGGGATCGGGCACGCGGATCACAGTGGACCCGAGATGCCGCCGTCCTTGCGGACTCGCCAGAAATGGATCGCCATGAAGATGACGATGACGAACGGCAGCATCAACACGTGCAACACGTACCATCGCAGCAAGGTCTCGGCGCCGATCTCCTTGCCCCCGAGGAGCACGAATCGAACCTCCGATCCGAACACCGGGGTGTACCCCATCATGTTCGTGCCCACGGCGACGGCCCACAGCGCCAACTGGTCCCAGGGCAGCAGGTAACCGGTGAACGACAGCAGCAGCGTAAGCATCAACAACACGATGCCGATCACCCAGTTGAACTCGCGGGGCGTCTTGTAGGCCCCGTGGTAGAACACGCGGGCCATGTGCAGGAACACGCTGAGCACCATCAAGTGAGCGCCCCATCGATGCATGTTGCGGACCAACAAGCCGAACGTGACCGAGGTCTGCAGGTTCGAGATGTCGTTCCAGGCCTGGGTGGCTTCAGGACGGTAGAAGAACATCAGGAAGATGCCGGTCACCGTCAACAGGATGAACAGGAAGAAACTGAGGCCGCCGAGGCAGAGGGTGTAGCTCACCTTGACGGCGTGCCGCTTCACCTTGACCGGGTGCAGGTGGTACAGCACCGAGTTCATGATCACGTAGCTGCGGTTGCGCGGGCTATCGGTGTAGCCCTTGCGGAAGATCGAACCCGGCCGGATGACGCTGTTCCAGGCCTGGCTGCCCTGCGTGTCGTTGACCAGCTTGTTGACGCGGTCTTTGGCGGTGGGGCGAGGTGACTCGTCGATGATCTTTGCCATCTGGGGTGATTCCTTTACCGATCTCGCCTGTCAGAGGCGCATGCCGTAGGCATAGCCGTGGTTGTTGGTACGGGTGTGGGAGTTGCCGTTGCTGTCGGGCACACCCACCTTGCCGAGGATGATGACACCCGTGGGGCAGCGGTCGACGCACAGGGCACAACGGGTGCAGATGTCGTCGTCGATGATGAACAGCACGCTGTCGCTCGGGTCGGTGCCCGGCAGCTCGGTACCCGACGCCTCGGAGATCGCCGACGGGTTGACCATGTGGATGCACTTCCACGGGCAGATGTCGACGCAGCCTTCGCACATGATGCACTCGGACTGGTCGATGTGGATGAACTGCTTGGGCTTCACCGCCTTCGAGAGGTAGTCGGCATCGACCTCCACGAGTTGATACGCGTCGGTGAACGGCATCATCGGCGGATTGGCGTCGGTACGTGCCATGTCAGGCCCTCTTCACCAACGGGCGGCCATAGCTCGACGTGGCGATCGCGGTGCTGGCGGCTGCGGCTTTCTTGCCGCGGTTCTGCCACATCATCCAGAGGTAGATCATCAGACCGAAGAACCACAGGTGGATCACGACGACGATGACGTCGCGAACAGCCTCGTACTGGAGCGTCATCGGGAAGTTGCCACCGAATGCCTTGGGCTTCAGGAGGTCGAACGGGCCGTAGATGATCTTGGCCTTGTTCCAGCCCAGGTCCTTGTCGGCGTGGTCGATCCACTGGTGCGGCACGACGCCGAAGGCGAGGAACAGCAGCCCGAACGTCCACACCGCCGCGATCATGGCTTCGCCCCAGGTGAACGGCGTGCCGACCGGTCGGCGCTTCGCGTACGGCACCGCAAGCAGCGCGAGCGCGGTGGTGACGACGAACGACACGATGAACGCCTGGTTCACACCAGGCCACGTCAAGACATCGATTGCTTGCACGTCGGCGTCACTCCTCAGCGATCTCGATTGCGTTTCCGATTGCGTTTCTCGGTGGGTTCGTACTTGTGGTTCAGGTCTGCGAACGGCGGCGAACAACGATCGTCGCGCAGCCATGTGAACCGCTGCACGAACACTAGTCATCTGACCCAGGGGAGACACCAGTTCGCTCGGACTGACCGTGGGCGGCGCTCACGATCGGTCGGCGGGCGAGTGACGACTGCTGGGACAACCGGTGACGGTGTGGAAATCGGTCTACCACGCCCGGCGCCGCACCTCGCGTGTTGTGCACTCGTGATGCGAGTGACAGGTGCGACCCTCTCTCGGGGCTGTTCCGGCACGGCGAGGCGACCGTCGTCACCTCGTGACCACAGATTCAGTTTTCTGGAGCTCTCGCGTCTATCGTGCTCTCCTGTGACCGAGATCCCGGAGCACCTCCTCAAGCGAAGCAAGGCCGCCAAAGCGAAGGCCGACGGCGCCGAGGCGCCCGCCGACGCACCGGCTGCGGCCTCGTCCACGCCGGCCACCGTCGCCGCCGCGGTCCCCGCCAACGCTGCAGCACCCGCCAAGGCAGCCGCACCGCCGCCGCCCAAGCCCGACATCCCTGCTGTCGCGGCGGCCAAGTCCCGCAATCGCATCCCGTTCTGGGCGATGGCCACCCTCAGCCTGTTGCCGTTGTGGGCCTTCATGTACGTCCGCGGCCTCACGTTCAAAGAAGCCAAGGTGGCCGGCCCGCTCGGCGAAGGCGCCGAGATCTACCCGGGCAACTGCTCCGGATGCCATGGCGCAGGTGGAGAAGGCATCGCCGGTTCGGGGTACCCGTTCGCAGGCGGCGAGGTCTTGAAGACGTTCCCGCACATCGAGGACCAACTGCGGTTCGTGTATGGCGGAACCCAGGCATACGGCGGTGCCGGCATCACCATCTACGGCAACCCCGAACGAGAGGGCGGGCCCCATCTGACCCAGGCTCGCGGCATCATGCCGGCTCAGGGTTCCGCCCAAGGCGGTGGCCTCACCGAGGTCCAGATCCTCGGCGTCGTCTGCCACGAGCGCTTCACCCTGGGTGGCGCTGATCCGACGGCCGAGTACGCCGAGGAGTACGAGAAGTGGTGCAGCCCCGAGGCGCCGGCATGGGTGGGCCTCGAAGACGGGTCGCTGACGTTCGAGAACATCGCCGACAACCTCGAAGGCACCTTCGTCGTCGGCACGGTGCCGGCCGCAGGTCACGCCCCCGACGCGGAGCCCTGATCGCCCCACCGGCCGTCGCTCCACTGGGATCGCCCGCCGATGTGCTCGTCATCGGAGGTGGCCCAGCAGGAGGGGCTGCCGCTGCGTGGCTCGCTGCGGGCGGCCACGATGTCGTAGTGGTGGAACGACGGGTCTTCCCTCGTTCGAAGGCCTGCGGTGACGTGCTCACGCCTCGGGCGGTGCGCCAACTGTGCGATCTCGGCCTGGCCGACCAGCTCGACCAGTGGCACCCACTTGACGGTGTGACGGTGGTGCATCACGATCGCCGGCTGAGCCTTCCGTGGCCCGAGCAGCGAGGAGAGCACCCCCAGGCGATCTCGGTCCGGCGCCGCGATCTCGATCTCGTCGTGCTCGAACAGGCCGCGTCCCGCGGCGCCACCGTGCGCTACGGGCACGAGGCGGTCGAGCCGATCGTGGAACGCGGGTTCGTGCGTGGCGCAGTCGTGCGCACGCCGAGTGGCACCATGCAGACGATCTCGGCCCGGTACGTGATCGTGGCAGACGGCGCCAACAGCCCGTTCGGCCGCACCCTCGGCACGTTCCGGACCCGCCACTGGCCCTTCGCTGCCGCGATTCGCTCGTACTGGCCTTCGCCGCGGACCGGCGACGACCATCTGGAGATCGGCCTCGATCTCACCGACCGCGTCGGTCAGGCCCTGCCGGGATACGGGTGGGTGTCCCCCGTCGGGGACGGCACGGTGAACATCGGGGTCGGACTGCTCAGCACGGCGCGCGACTTCAAGGGCATCAACGTCGCGCACCTCCTCGATTCGTATGTGGCCGACATCGCCGAGCGATGGCAGATCGAACCGTCGGAAGCAACCGGCGTCGTCCGAGTCGGGAGGGTGCCGATGGGCGGTTCGGTGCAGCCGACCGCCGGACCGACCTTCCTGGTGGTCGGAGACGCGGCCGGCGTCGCCAGCCCGTTCACCGGTGCTGGCATCGATGCCGCCTACGAGACCGGCCGAATGGCTGCCGACGTGATGCACGAAGCCCTCACGACCGCCGGACCGACCGCCTTGCAGAGCTATCCGCGCCTGGTGGCCGACACCTACGCCGAGCAGTACAAGCTCGCTCGTCTGTGGGGCCGGTTGCTCGGCCAACCCTCGGCGATGCGACGGGTGACCGGCGCTGCGGTGCGGTCACAGCTCGTCGGCGAGACGCTGCTGCGAATCATGTCGGGCGCTCTGCGCCACGACGAGTTCGGCGCACCCGAGACCGTGGCCCGTCTAGCGTCCACCGTGTTGCAGGTGGCGCCCGACGCCTGAGATCAGGCCGCGACCTCCGCCCTTCCCTGCACACGCGCCGCGATGGCCACCATCGGATCCGACAGCTCCCGCCGGTCGATCACGTGATCGACCAGTCCATAGGCGACCGCCTGCTCGCCACGGACGATGTAGTCGCGATCGAGATCGGCCAGGAGTCGCTCACGGGTCTGACCGGTCGCCACGTGCAGGATGTCGATCATGCGCGACCGCATCTCGACGACCTCGGCGACCTGGATCTCGAGATCGCTCGACTGACCCTGAGCGCCACCATGGGGTTGGTGGATGAGCACCCGGGAGTTGGGCAGCGCGTAGCGCTTGCCGGGTGCACCGGCCGCCAGCAGGACCGCAGCCGCCGACGCGGCCTGACCCACGCAGATCGTGACGACGTCGGGTGCCACGAAGCGCATCGTGTCGTGGATCGCGAACAGCCCCGTCATGTCTCCGCCGGGCGAGTTGATGTACAGCTGGATGTCCTGGCCGGAGGCCTCCGACTCGAGGTGGAGCAGCTGGGCGACGACCAGGTTGGCAACCTGGTCGTCGATCGCTTGCCCGAGGAAAATGATGCGGTTGGCGAGCAAGCGTGAGTAGATGTCGAA
>JAYSLK010000684.1:0-2534 GCA_043725585.1 Actinomycetota bacterium | reverse complement strand
CGCCGGCCTCTCGGCAGGCGAAGCACAGCTGCTCGCGTTCGCCCGCGTGTGGCTGCGCGATCCAGATCTCGTCGTGCTCGACGAGGCGACCGCCCGCGTGGACCCGGCGACAGAGGCGAAGCTCGAAGCCGCGATCGCCCGACTGCTGCGCGGCCGCACGTCGCTGGTGATCGCTCATCGACTGTCGACGCTGCGCCACGTCGACGAGATCATCGTGCTCGACCATGGCAGAGTGGTCGAGCACGGCCTCCGCTCCGATCTGGTCGCTGACGACGGCAGCCGTTTCCATCGCCTGCTCGAGCTCGCCCTCGACGCGGATGCCGGCGAACGCAGCAACACCCGCCCGACGACAGCCGGTTCGGAGGTGACGGTGTGAACGTCTGGCAGCTGACCTGGCGCGCATCGCAGCATCGTCCGCGCACCTTCTGGCTGGGCTGGGGCCTGTTCGTACTGTTCTTCACGTTCCCGGTGGCCACCGGTTGGCTGCTCGGCACCGGCTTCGATGCGCTCTCCAAAGGCCGCAGTCGTGAGGTCTTCGTGATCGCGGGGTGCATCGCCGTGCTGGAGTTCTCGCGCATGGCCACCATCCACGCGGGAGCGCTGGTGTGGACCCAGGCGTGGGTGCACATCCAGACCTTGCTGCGCGCCAACATGCTGGTCGCGCAGATGGCCAGCGGTGGACCCGAAGCCGGTCAGCCGGTCGGTTCGGCCGGCGAGGCGATCACGCACTTCCGCGACGATGCCGAGGACGTGGCGATGCTCGTCGACGGCATCCTCGACGTGAGCGCCGGCCTGGTTTTCACCATCGGCGCGTCATTCATCCTCGGCTCCATCGACGCGCGGGCCGCTGGGGTGCTGCTCATCCCGCTGGCCAGCGTTGCACTGGCGACGCGCACCCTCGACTCGAGGATCAAGCAGTTCCGCACTGCCGACCGTGCAGCTGCAGCGTCGGTGAGCGGCATGATCGGCGATGTGATGGCGGCCGCGACGACGGTGAAGGTGAACGGCGCGGTCGACACGACGATCGCCCGCCTCCAGGGATTGGTCGATGCGCGTCGGCACACCGCGGTGCGCGACCGTGTGCTCGACGAGAGCGTGTGGGCCTTCAGCCAGGGAGCGGCCGATGTGGGTCTGGGGCTGGTGCTGCTGGTGAGCGCAGGAGCGATGGCCTCGGGCGAGTTCGCGGTGGGCGACCTGGCGATCTTCACGGCCTACCTCGGTTGGCTCAGCTTCTTGCCGCGCATGATCGGGCGAATGCTGGCGCGGCGCAAGCAGGCTGCCGTGGCATTTGGTCGGATGAGCCGGCTCGTCGCCGACACGGCTGCGCACAACACCGTCCGCGATCGCGATCTGCCCATCGCGGCGCACGACCTTCGCGTGCGGCCGACGACCGTCAGACCCGACCGCGTCGCTCTCGACGAGCTCGAGGTTCGTCATCTTCGGGCCGATTATCCGGGCGGCGCCGGGGTGCACGACGTGTCGTTCGTCGTCCACCGTGGGAGCTTCACCGTGATCACCGGCGAGATCGGCTCGGGCAAGAGCACCCTGCTGCGCGCGCTGCTCGGCCTCGCCGCCCACGCCGACGTCTCGGGTGAGGTCCGTTGGAACGGTTCGGTGGTGGATGACCGTGCTGCGTTCCTCGTGCCACCCAATGTTGCCTTCCTGCCGCAGGTGCCCCAGCTCATCTCCGATTCGCTGGCCGACAACGTCGCCCTCGGGCCGATGGACGAGTCGGCGCTGGCGCTGGCATTCGAGCTGGCGGAGGTGCACGCCGACATCGAGGAGATGTCGGAGGGCATGCACACGCTCATCGGCCCCCGTGGGTTGCGTCTGTCGGGTGGCCAACGGCAACGCGTGGCAACCGCCAGGGCGCTCGTACACGTTCCCGAGCTGGTGCTGCTCGATGATCTGTCGAGCGCACTCGATGTGGAGACCGAGTTGAAACTGTGGAGCAACCTCGCCGCAGCGGGGTTGACGGTCGTCGCGGTGTCGCACCGGGCGGTCGCGTTCGACCGTGCCGATCAGGTGCTCCGGCTGGAGAACGGCCGCCTCGTCTGATCGACCCGCGGCGGACTCACAGGGCCAGCTCCACGGCTCCGAGCGAGATCGCTGCCACGAGCACCCAACTGGCGGCGCCGAGCACGATCGGCCGGCCGCCGAGCGTACGCAGCCGACGCCACACCACCTGGCTGCCGAGTCCGACGAGCCCAGAGCCGATGAGGAACGTCTCGAGATGCTGTGCGAGATCGAGTTGCGTCGCCGAGAGCACACCCGTCGACCGGATTGCCGCCGCGGCGAGGAAGGCCACCACGAACCACGGCAGCACCGGCGGGCGCGCAACCGCGTCGATGTCGGCCACGGTGACGCCCGTGGCTGCCCTGCGCCGTCGCGACTCGACAGCCACGATGGCGAGCAGCGGGGCCAGCATCGCAACGCGCGTGAGCTTCACCACCACCGCCGTCTCGAGGGCGACGTGATCGCGCGTCGAGGCGGCGGCCACCACTTGGCCCACGTCGTGGACCGACGCGCCGACC
>JAYSLK010000683.1:0-4123 GCA_043725585.1 Actinomycetota bacterium | reverse complement strand
TCCGGGCAACGCTGACGCGTTGCCGCCGCGGGGCGGTGCTGTCGATCCTGCCGGGACGCGACCCCAACGTCACATGGGCGATTGCTTCACCAGTTCGTGGGCCATCCCGCATTCGGGAGCGAGCAGGTCGGGCTCTGTTGCGTCGAACGCCCCGCTCGGACCAACCACGGAACCGAACAGAGCGAGCGGCATCGGTTCGGCTTCGGCGTCCCAAGCGACGCGCACATCGGCGATCCGGGTGGTCATCGTCGTGAACAGTCCCTGCGGCAGCCGGCGACCCCGGCCCGCGACCAGCCACGTCGGCACCTCGCTGCAATAGGCCACGCTCGCCAACCCCCTCGAGCCCGTCGTCGCGAGGATCTCGTCGGTGCCGGTGGCCATTGCTTCCACCAACACGATGTCGGCCGCAACAGCCGCAGCGGCGATGCCCGCAGCCGGCACGATCTCCGCGTCGATATCAGCCCGCTGCAGCCGGCGAACGAACGAGTTGCCCTGGTCGTCGGCATCGACGGCGAGCACTCGGATGTCGCCTCGACGCATGACCGCGTCGCCGATCAGATCTGGCCAGCCCACCACGCACACCGTGGCGTCGTCGGGAAGGAGGTCGAACAGGTGGTCAGGCGTGGGGTCGTGCTCCACCTCGGCCGCGAGCTCGTAGGCCGCGTCGAACGGTCGCGCCGACATGAGCAGCGACGAACAGAACCACCACAGCGGGCCGCTCGTCGGGTGCCGCTCGACGATCCGCCGACAGGCGATCACCAGGCCGGCCTGTTCGAACTGGAGACCGCGCAACGCTCCGGCGGTCTCGCGCACGAGCATGCGCTGATCGCCCCCGGAAGCCCGGGCCACGTATCTGAGCCGCTCGATCGGATGCACGTCGCGAACCTAGTGGCGAACCGTCCCTGGTGCACTCCCGTCCCCACCATCCGAGTCCCACGCGCCCGTCCGAGTCCCACGAGGTCGAAGCGAGTGCCACGGTCCACCCCGGGGTGGCGGTTGCCACTCGGTTCGACCTCGTGGCACTCGGGTTGGCCTGTGGGACTCGGGTTGGCCTGTGGGACTCGGGTTGGAGGGTGGGACTCGGGTTGGAGGGTGGGACTCGGGTGCGGTGGGCATGAGCTGGGGGGGCGAGGGGTCGGCTTGGTAGCTTGTCGGCCGTGGCCGTGAACCCTTCGCCAGACGCCGTCCTCACCTCGCTCGACGGTGACGCCCGCCCGTTGTCGGAGTGGCTCACCACGTTCCACCTGGCGAGCGTGGTCCTCGATCCGTTCACCAACGAGAGCGCCTGGATCCTGAAGACGGCGATCCGCATCCTCGACAACTTCCGCGGCTCCGACGCACGGGTGAACTTCGTGCTCACCTGCACTCGAGCCGAAGCTCGGTCGTTCCTCGGCCCCATCGCCGACGACTTCCTGGTCTACTGCGATGCAGACCGCTCGTTCGTGAAGAGCTTGGGCCTGGGCCAGGTGCCTGCGTTCGTGTTCATCCGCACCGACGGCACCGTCACGGCCGCTGCCGAGGGTTGGAACTCTGCCGAATGGCGCGCCGTCGCCGACGCGATCGCGACCTCATGTGCATGGTCCCGTCCGAACATGCCCGTTGCCGGCGATCCCGGCCCGTTCCACGGAACGCCCGCGCTGGCGGGCTGAGCCCGAGCCCCTCCGGTGCCGATCCCTGCGTCGGTCGCCGACCTCCCCGTCGTCGCCACGCTCCCGTCGCTCGCGATCGCCCTTGCCGATCAGTTCGCGGCCGTGCTGGTCGCGTCACCCGGCGCCGGCAAGACCACTGTTGTCCCCCTCTGGCTGCTCGACCAGCCGTGGCTCGGCGATCGTCGGATCGTCATGCTCGAGCCACGCCGCCTGGCCACGCGGGCTGCGGCACAGCGAATGGCGAGCCTGCTCGGCGAGCCGGTCGGTCGCACCGTCGGCTACCAGACACGCGACGAGCGGCACATCGGTGAGCACACTCGGATCGAGGTCGTCACCGAAGGCGTGCTCACCCGACGCCTGCAACACGACCCCGAACTGCCGGGCGTCGGCATCGTGATCTTCGACGAGGTGCACGAACGCAACCTGCCCACCGACATCGGACTCGCCCTCGCCCTCGACGTGCGGGCGGCATTGCGGCCCGACCTGCGGATCCTTGCGATGTCGGCCACGCCCGACACCCGCAAACTCGTCCAACTGCTCGGCCACGACGAGCCGGCGCCGGTGATCGAGAGCGCCGGTCGCGAGTACCCGGTCGAGATCCGGTCGCTCCCTCTCACGAAGGGTGTCCGGATCGAACAGGCAGTGGTCGACGCGGTGCTCATCGCGCTGCGCGACGAGACCGGAGACATCCTGGTGTTCCTTCCCGGCGTCGGCGAGATCCGCCGGGTGGAGAACGAACTCGTGTCCCGCGTCGGCGACCACGTCGACATCCGCCCGCTCGCGGGCGCGCTCGCGCTCGCCGACCAGGACCGGGCGCTCATGCCATCTCCAGCGGGGCGACGGCGCGTCGTCCTGAGCACCGATATCGCCGAGTCCTCGCTCACCGTCGCAGGTGTGCGCGTGGTGGTCGACGCCGGCCTTGCCCGAGTGCCCCGCTTCGACCCGCGCTCGGGCATGACCCGGCTCACCACGGTGTCCACGAGTCGCGCATCTGCCGACCAACGGGCTGGCCGCGCCGGACGCACCGAGGCCGGCGCGTGCTATCGCCTGTGGAGCAAGCTCGAGCAGAACACGCGCCTCGCCCACCTCCCGGCCGAGATCACCCAGGTCGACCTGGCCGGCCTCGCCCTCGAACTGGCTGCGTGGCAGGCGGCACCGGAGTCGCTCGCCTTCCTCGATCCGCCACCGGCCAAGGCGTTGCAGACCGCACGTGATCTCCTCGTCGAACTCGAAGCGCTCACCGCCGCCGGAGCGATCACCGACATCGGTCGCTCGATGCTCGGCCTGCCGGTGCATCCGCGCCTGGCCCGAATGATCGTGGCGGCGCCGACCAACCTGCGCGCGCTCGCCTGCGTCGTCGCTGCCATCGTCGACGAGCGCGACGTGCTTCGCGGCCGTGCCGACGAGTTGCCGTCGGACCTGTCGTATCGGGTGCGGCTCGTGGTCGGCGATGAGCGCGACGACCGGGGCGACCGGCGCGTGATCGAGCGGGTGCGCGATCGGGCCCTCGACATCGCCCGGCGCGCCCGCGTGCACATCGTGCTGAGCGAGGTCGACCCGGCACACGCAGGCAGCGTGCTCGCACTCGGGTTCCCCGATCGGGTGGCCGTTCGCCGGGGCCAACTGGGACAGTTCCAGCTGCGCACCGGCGGCGGGGCGTGGGTCGGCAAGGACGACCCGCTCGCCCGCGAGCCGTTCGTGGTGGCCGCCGACCTCGACGGAAACCGCACGAACGCCCGCATCCGAATTGGTGCTGGCCTCGACGCAGAGGAACTGGAGACGGCGCTCGCCGACCACATCGAACGTCGCGAGGTGTTGCAGTGGGACAAGCAACGAAATGATCTGGTCGTGCGAGTGGAGACCCGTTTGGGGAACATGACCGTGAGCGACCACACGCGGAGCCCGTCGCCTGGGGACGCGGCGACATCGGCGCTGGTGGAGCGTGTGGTCAACACACGGCTCGGGGCGCTCGACATGCGACTCGCGAACACGCTGCGGGCCCGCATCTCGTTCGTGCGTCGCTGCTTTCCCGACGATGGATGGCCGGACACCAGCGACAAGCACCTTCTCGCCACCGTCGACGAGTGGCTCGCTCCGTATCTGCGACACGCGACGGGGCGAGCCGATCTCGAACGGCTCGACGTGCCGATGCTCCTGTCGAACAACTTGACATGGGACCAGCAGGAGCAGCTCTCCGAGCTCGCACCCGCGACGCTCGCAACCGCCACGGGGCGCCAGGTGCCGATCGACTACTCCCGCGACAACCCGACGGTCTCGGTTCGGGTGCAGGACCTCTTCGGGATGGCCGAGCACCCCACGGTCGGCGGATCGACACCCGTGGTCATGGAGTTGCTCTCCCCCGCCGACCGGCCGATCCAGATCACGAGCGATCTGCCCGGCTTCTGGACGGGATCGTGGGCCGAGGTGCGCAAGGAGATGGTCGGTCGATACCCGAAGCATCACTGGCCCGCCGA
>JAYSLK010000682.1:0-4068 GCA_043725585.1 Actinomycetota bacterium | reverse complement strand
GCCAGCGCTCGATCATCGCGTGTGCCTGCGGCGGTGGGTTGGTGAGCCAGCGCAGGAAGGTGTCGTGAGGGTTGCACGCAGACACGACGATGCGTGCCGTCACGTCCGTGCCGTCGTCGAGGGTGACACCGCGCACCGCCGAGCCTTCGCAGGTGATTGCCGTCACCTTGGTCGACGTGCGCAGCGTGCCACCGCTGGCGAGGAACGAGCGCTCCAAGCTGATCGGCACCATCCCACTGCCGCCCTGGGGGCGGCCCACCTTGCCGACGTGGCGGAGTGCGTAGGTGAGCGCACCCAGACCGGTGCCTGGCAGTTCGGGGGAGATGCCCCACACCATCGGCCCGGTCACCATGGCCGGTCCTTGCAGGGCGTCGGTCGAGAAGTACTCGCGCATCACGTCGGCCGCACTCCGGCGGCTCCATCGCATCAACGTGCTGACGCCACGTCCACGACGCTTGATCACCTTCGCGGTGATGCTGCGCAGCGACGGAGGGTCGTTGGCCTGATCGAACACCATTCGTACCGCAGGCATCGCTGCCGCGAGGTAGCGCCTGTAACCGTCGACCTCGCCAGGGTGGACGCTGCCGATCGAGTCGAGGGTGGCGTCGACATCGTGGTGGGTGACCCATGCCGGCGTTCCGTCCCACGCCATGTTCGTCTGCGATGGATCGACGTCGAGGTACCGAAGGCCGTGCTCCGCGAGGCGGAGCTCCTCCATCACCGGCGTCGTGCGGAACGTGATGTGGTCGCAGTTGCAGATGTTCACTGTGCCGCCACCGAACGGCTCGCTGGCGGCCGTGCCGCCCGCGGAGGCTCGTGCCTCGACGAGCAACGTGCGCAGACCGCCGCGGGCCAGGTAGGCGGCGCAGACGAGCCCGTTGTGGCCGGCGCCGATCACGACGGCGTCGAAGTCGTGGGCGGGCATCTCCACATTCTGGTCGCTGCCTCCGAGCCGCTGTACGTTGGGCGCTGTGACACATGGATCAGAGACCAGGACTCGCAGATTCGTCGATCTGCGCGGTCCGGAAGTGGCGTCGAGGATCACCGAGCGAAGCATCTTCGTGCAACCCCTCGGAGCGATCGAGCAGCACGGCCCGCACCTGCCGCTCAGCACCGACTCGATGATCGCCACAGCGGTGGCCGAAGCGGCCATCGACGCCTACGGTGACGAGGTCGACGCGTGGTTGTTGCCCACCCTGCAGTACACGAAGTCGAACGAGCACGCCTGGTCGCCGGGCACGGTCTGGCTGTCGGCGACCACCCTGCTGGCGGTGCTCGACGACATCGGCCGCTGCATCGCAGCCACCCGAGCTGAGCGACTGGTGTTCTTCAACGGACACGGCGGCAACAGCGCTCTGGCCAACGTGGCAAACCGTGAGGTGCGCCTGGCCCACGGGTTGCGGACGTTCCTGGCGCATCCCGGTGTGCCTCCCGATCAAGGGGGAGCGTCGCCGCCGAGCGAGCTCGGCATGGGTGTGCACGCAGGCACGGACGAGACGTCTCTGATGCTCCATCTCGCGCCCGAGTTGGTGCGGATGGAGCTCGCCGAACGGCGGGTCCCGGAGAAGATCGCGCTCAACGAGTACGTGCGGTTCGGCGGCAGGGTGAGCTTCGGTTGGCTGTCGAACGACTTCAACGTCGACGGCTACGTCGGCGATCCAACACACGCGACCGCAGCTCTCGGCGAGCAGCTGTTCGACGGTGCCGTCAGGGCGTTCGGCGAAGCACTGCGCGAGATCGCCGTGTTCGACTTCGGTCGGTGACGGATGTCGGGAAACGCTGCACATCATCTCGGCCTCCGCGTCGACGTCGACCGGCTCATCGGCAGGCTGGAGGCCTTGGGCGGGGTCGGAGCGGTGCTCGGGCCCAAAGGCGAGCGCGGCTGCGCGCGGTTGGCGCTCACCGATGCCGATCGGGATGGGCGAGATCTCGTCGTCAGCTGGATGCGCGATCTCGGGCTCGAGATCTCCATCGATGCGGTGGGAAACGTCGTTGGCGTGAGAGCTGGTGCCGACTCGTCGTTGGCGCCCGTGATGATGGGGTCGCACATCGACACCGTGCGCACAGGTGGGCGATTCGACGGGAACCTCGGGGTGCTCGGCGGCCTCGAGGTGATCGAGACGCTGGATCGCCACAGGGTGCAGACCGAGCACTCGGTGGCGGTTGCCTTCTTCACGAACGAGGAAGGGGCCCGGTTCCAGCCCGACATGCTGGGCAGCCTGGTCTACGTCGGCGGCATGTCGATCGAGGAAGCCCTCGACGTGCGCGCCGCCGACGATGGAGCTCGCCTGGGCGACGAGCTCGAACGCATCGGGGCGGCCGGCCCGACCCCGTGCCCGACGGCAGCGCCGCCACATGCCTTCGTGGAGCTGCACATCGAACAGGGCCCCGTACTCGAAGATGCAGGCATCACCATCGGGGTCGTCACCGGTGTGCAGGGCATCTCGTGGACCGAGCTGACCATCACCGGTCAGTCTGCGCATGCCGGCACGACACCGATGCGGCTGCGCAAGGATCCTGGGTATGTCGCGGCCGAGATCATCGCCGGGGTCCGGGCGCTCGCCCGACAGATGGGCGGGGCTCAGGTCGCCACCGTCGGGCGGTGCGAGTTCACCCCCAACCTGGTGAACGTGGTGCCCTCGACCGTCACCATGACGGTCGATCTCCGCAACACCGACGAGCATCTGCTCCAGCAGGCCGAACGCCGCTTCGGGCAGCTGTGTGACACGTTGGCCGCAGACGAAGGCGTCACGATCGAACGCCGCCCGCTGGCTCGCTTCGAGCCGGTGGAGTTCGACGCAGGGATGATCGACGCGGTGCACGCCACCGCCGAGCGCCTCGGACACTCCACGATGAGGATGCCCAGCGGCGCGGGTCACGACGCGCAGATGCTGGCCCGACTGTGCCCGACGTCGATGGTGTTCGTGCCGAGTGTGAACGGGCTGTCGCACAACATCGCCGAGCTCACTCACCGGGCCGACCTGCAGGCGGGAGCCGATGTGCTGCTGCAGGTGGTGCTCGAGTTGGCCCGACCGATCAGCGGTTGACGGAAGTGACCAGCCGATTCGATCTGGTCACGATCGACTCTCCGCACCCCGATCGGCTCGCGGCGTTCTGGATCGAGGTGCTGCTTCTGCACGAGACCGAGCGAGAGGACGGCGACCGTTGGATCGTGTTGTCGTGCGCCGACGATGTGCGCCGAATCGGCGTCCAGCGCGGCGTCCACCGTCGCGGGGGAGTGCACCTCGATCTGGCGTGCAGTCCTGCGACCTTCGACGGGGAGGTGGCTCGCCTGCTGCGCGCCGGCGCGGTCGACCTGGGCCCGCCCCGACACGAGAGCTACGGGTCGATCGTCAATCTGGCCGATCCCGACGGGAACACGTTCGATCTCTGTGCCTATCGCTGAATCGACTCGGGGCCAGCAAGGAGCGCAGGAAGGAGACGCGGGAAGGGGGCCGGTTGCCCGGCCCCCTTCCTGATTCTTCCGGTCTCTCTGAATGGCTGCGACGGCATCAGTCCGGCGCAGCGCTCACGTCGGGATCAACGGCCCGGAGCGCCTTCGCAGTACTTGTTGGTGTACATAGCGGTGACGTCCGGCGCGATCTCGACGCCCTGAGCCGCATAGATCTCGGCGGCCGTCGCGTAGATGGCAGCGGCCCGGTCGGGTTCGATCGAGCAGTAGGTTCCATCGGCGCTGTTCACTGCGATCTCCTTGTCGGCGACGACGCCGAGACCTGCCTCGTTGATCGCTTCGCTGAGGCCCCAGAAACCATCGTGAGCCACGTTGATCGCGATCATCGAGTCCGTGATCGGCTTCGGGTCGTTGAAGAAGTCGACCCATGCCTGGGCCATCTTCGGGATGAGCAGCGTGAGGCACGCGTCGAGCTCTTCTGCCCGGCTCCTCATCATCGTCAGGGCTGCCGGGTAGTTGTCGAAGCCGAGCTCGCCGACGGTGAAGAAGCTGACGTCGGCGGGTGCGCCGTCTTTCCAGTTGATCTCGTTCTCGTACTTGTAGATCTCGTTGCTCGCGAAGCCCTGCTGGATGAACGCACCACTCTCGGCGACCCA
>JAYSLK010000681.1:0-2368 GCA_043725585.1 Actinomycetota bacterium | reverse complement strand
TGATCTGAACGCTCGGGGCGAGCCCTCCGACCGCAGGCGTCGCCATCGCCCCCTCTTGGGTGTGGCCCAAGAGCGCCGGAACTACGTCTTTCCGCAGGTGGGCGACGACTTCGCCACCATCGCGACGAGGGAGTTGCCGGGCGTGGGGAGCTCGCTGTCGCTCGCACCGCTGCGCACCGAACAACGCGATGCCTTCAGCCGCATGTTTCGACTGATCGAAGAGATGCCCGAGGCAGCATTCGACTCGTGAACGGCCAGGTCAACTGGACCGTCGCAGACGGCTACATCGAGAACGCCTCGGCCGGCCAGATCGTCACCCGCTGAGCGGAAACCCCTGGTGCGGTCGTCGACGACCGACCTAGAACCTCGTGGCGTCAGGCGCCGATGCGGATGAGCTTCTTGTTGACGAACTCGTCGGCACCCCAACGGCCGAGCTCGCGACCCGAGCCAGAGCGCTTCACGCCGCCGAAGGGCAACTCGGGGCTGTCGGCGCCGACGATGTTCACATAGACCATCCCGGCCTGGATCGCATCGGCAACGCGGGCCGCTTGCTCCGGGTCGGTGGTGAACAGGTACGAGCCAAGTCCGAACGGCGTGTCATTGGCCAGGTCGATCGCCTCGCTCTCGCTGCTCACCTTGTGGATCATTGCGACAGGGCCGAACAGCTCTTCGTTGTACGACGGGTTGTCGCGCGTGATGTTGGTGAGCACGCCGGGCGGGAAGAAGGCGCCGGAGCGCTCGCCGGCCGAGACCAGGGTCGCTCCCCCGGCCACCGCGGCATCGACCTGCGCACTCAACCGGTCGGCCGCGGCCAGCGATGACAGCGGCCCGATGGCGATATCGGCATCGGTGGGCGCGCCGACCTTGGTCGCCAGCAACGTCGCGGTGAACTTCTCGACGAACTCGTCGTAGAGGTGGTCCATCACGATGAACCGCTTGGCGGCGTTGCACGCCTGGCCACAGTTGTCGACCCTGGCCATCACCGCCGATTCGATCGTGGCGTCGAGATCATCGGTCGACAGCAGGATGAAGGGGTCGGACCCGCCCAGCTCGAGGACGACCTTCTTCAGGTGACGGCCGGCGATCTCGGCGACAGCCGCGCCGGCCCGCTCGGAACCTGTGAGCGAGACGCCCTGCACGATCGGGTTGGCGATGATGTCGGCGACCTGGTCGTTGGATGCGTAGATGTTGGTGTATGCACCGACGGGGAAACCGGCATCGAGGTAGATCCGCTCGATCGCCGCCGCAGATTCGGGGCACTGGGGGGCGTGCTTCAGCAACACCGGGTTGCCGATCAGCAGGTTCGGGCCCGCGAATCGAGCGACCTGGTAGTACGGGAAGTTCCAGGGCATGATGCCGAGCAGCACGCCGAGCGAGCTCTTGCGCACGATGGCCGACCCCTCGCCGCCCATCAACGTGATCGGTTCGTCGGCAAGGAACTCGGCGGCGTTGTCGGCATAGAACTGGTAGATCGCGGCACTGAAGTTGATCTCGCCGATCGCATCTCCAATCGGCTTACCCATCTCGCGCGCGATGATCGCCGCGAGCGCGTCCTGCCGCTCGACGTGCAGTTCGGCGACGCGTGAAACCAACGCTGCCCGCTCGGCCACCGTGGTGGCCCGCGACCATGTGCGATGTATGTCGTTCGCTCGAACGATGGCCGCAGCGAGTGCGTCGTTCGCAATGGTCGGGTAGGTCTGGACGGTTTCTCCGGTGGCGGGATCCACCACTGCGTAGCCACTCACGACGGTTTCATCCTTTGATGCTCAGCGTCCGAGGCGGACGCGCTCGGCACTCACCGTACCTCCCACCGAGCAATCGCCGCGCCCCGCTGGCGACACCTCCATCAACGCGGCGAGCGTCTTTCGGTCGACGGTTCGATCGGGCGAGGAACGATCAGGCCCTGGTCATCACGACGTCCTGAAGTGGGTTGGTCACGCTTGCGATCGTCAGCGTGTCGCCTCTGCACACCTACCCTGCGTCGACGAACGGCGACACGGCGGTGTCGACGTCGATCGAGCCCGTCGGCATCGGCACCTCGGCACCGTTGATGACAGCCGTGATCGGAACCTGGTTCGACTCCTGCACCGTCACCGACGAGGAGAAGCAGGCCGCGCTCGTGCGAACATGTCCCATGGACTTCGGATCGATCGACGTCGACGCGGTCCGTGCAACCACGCCCGGTTGTCACGACCGGTCATTCCTGCTGTCGGCCGGATCCTCGCTGCCGACACAGGAGACACTCGATGCCGTGATCGGTCATCTCCGACTCGAGGCAGAGGTCGGCGGCTACGCAGCGGCCGATCGGGTGGTCGACGTGCTGGAACGAGGCCGCGCCGATCTCGCCGTCTTGGTCGGCGGCGACCCG
>JAYSLK010000680.1:0-4284 GCA_043725585.1 Actinomycetota bacterium | reverse complement strand
ACGCGGCCTGGATGGTTGCCTCTCGTCGTTCGCACCGGACGATCTGGGCCGTGGTGTCGCATGATGTCGAGTGGAGTCACCGCGAGACGCGCCACGATGCTTCCGCCTTGCTCGACGCCATCGCCGACATCGTGTTGGCGATCGACGGTGACGCCCGTGTCGTCTACGTGAACGAGAGGGCGTCGACACTGGGCTGGGATCGCCAAGCCTGGATGGGGCGGAGCATCCTCGATCTGATCCACCCCGATGACCTTGCCATCGCGATGTCATCGCGGATGACCTTGCAGGCCAAGCGCGTGGGAACGCCGATCGAGATCCGCATCGTCGACCCCGCTGGGGCATGGCGGTTGTTCGAAGTGCTGGGGAGCAACCACCTCGACGACGAGCTCCGCGCCATGGTGCTGTCGTGTCGTGACATCGGCGAGCGGCGGCGATGGGAGGTGGCGTCGGGTGACGTTGCCCGATTCCAGGCGGTCGTGCACCACTCGTCCGCGATCACCATGCTGCTCGATGCCGATGGGCTCGTGCACTCGGTGTCAGCGGCGATCACGCGATTGACCGGGCACGATCCGGAACGGCTGGTGGGCACCACGTTCTCGTCGATCGCGATCGACGATCATCAGGCGTTGCTCGAGGGGGCGCTGCAGGACCGCACGGGCCATTCGATGTCATCGGTCGAGGTGCTGGTCCGATCGGTGGGTTCGCGAGCGCCCCGGCCGTTCCGCTTCGAGGTGGTCGACCTGCGTGACGATCCGGTGGTTCAGGGGTACGTGGTCACCGGCTACGAAGTGAGTGAGCTGCACTCGGCGCGCGACGCGCTCCAGCTGCTCGCCACCCACGACCCGCTCACCTCCCTTCCGAATCGGATCGCGCTGACCAACGCCATCACCGACGCCCTGGCGCGACGCAGCGAGGGGGATCAGGTGGGCCTGTTGTTCGTCGACCTCGATCGTTTCAAGCCGGTGAACGATCTGTTGGGACACGACGCCGGCGACGAGCTGCTCATCGCGGTCGCGGCGCGGTTGAACGGCATGGTGCGCTTCGGTGACACGGTGGCTCGCATCGGTGGTGACGAGTTCGTCGTGCTCGCGCCAGGCCTTGGGGCCCGCGAGTCGATCGAGGAGCTCGGCCGGCGCGTCGAGCAAGCGATCACCAACCCCTTCGTTCTGCGCGGCGGTGTTGCATCGATCTCTGCATCGGTCGGGGTGTCGTACTCGGATGTTGCGTCGTCGGTCAGCTCCCTGGTCGCTGAGGCGGACCAGTCGATGTACCAGATCAAGACGGCCAGGAGGAGCGGCGCGGTCCCTCGCGTCCGACGGTGGAAGGACCGCCGCGACCTCGCGGAGGCCCTGCGTGGCGCGATCGACAGGAACGAGATCATGGCGCACCTCCAACCGGTGGTGAGCATCGCCGACGGCTCGTTGCGTGGGTTCGAAGCGCTCGCGCGGTGGCATCACCCGAGGGGGCAAGTGCTCGGTCCAGGCGACTTCCTCGATGTCGCATTCGAGTCGGGATTGGTGACCCAGATCGATCGGTCGATCTTGGAGCAGGCGTGCGCACTCCTCGCCCGCATCGAGCCGCTGCTTCCGAGCGGATGGGTGAGCGTGAACATGAGCGCCCACGACCTCGTCGACCCTGGCATCGTGGCCGAGATCTCCCGGACGCTCGGTCGCCATGGCCTCGCACCGAATCGGCTGTTGGTCGAGGTGACCGAGCAGGCCACGCTCGACCATCCCGGGTTGCGCGAGCAGGCCACGCCGCAGGCGACGTTGCGTGCGCTGGCTGACCTCGGTGTCCGGATCGCCCTCGACGACTTCGGCACCGGCTACTCGTCGCTCACCCACCTTCGCAAGCTCAAGGTGCACACGATCAAGATCGACCGTTCCTTCGTCGCCGGAATCGTCACCGACGAGATGGATTTCAACCTGGTCGCCGCGATCGTGACGTTGGCGCACAGTCTCGGACTGCATGCGGTTGCCGAGGGCGTGGAGCGACCCGAGCAGTTGTTGATGTTGCGCCAGATGGGGTGCGACAGCGCACAGGGGTACCTGACGTCGCCCGCGATCGCTCCTGGCGATCTGGAGACGTGGGTGCACCAGTACCTGGCAGGCGTGCCAGGCGCGGCGGGCGCGGCGGGCGCGGCGGTGGCTGGTGGTCAGTCGCCGGCGGCGATGCCGTGCTCGTCGAGCATGGAGACGTGATCGGGCGTCGGGTTGTCGTCGTGGGTTCGGTCGTCGATCGCCGTGATGTTGCACCAGTACGACAGCCACAGCGCCCATGCCGCGCCGCCGAGCAACACCCATCGAGCTCCGACGGCGTCGATCACCGGCCCGAACAGCAGGTTGCCGAGAGGCACCGTGCCCCCGAAGGCCATGAACCAGAGGCTCATCACCCGACCACGTTCGTGATCGGCAAGGCGGCTTTGCATGACGGTCATCATCGACGTCGTCGTGCCGAAGTAAGCGAAGCCCAGGAAGAACCCGGAGATGAACGCTCCGATCGGCTCGCGTGCGAGGGCGAAGGCAACGAGGCACATCGCGAACGCGGCGAATCCGAGGCGGATGAGTCGTCGCTTGTCCCATCCGACGAAGACCGTGCCGATGGCGAGGCCGCCGAGACACGCGCCCAGTCCCCAGGTGGCGTACAGCCACTTGTAGGTGGTGGTCCGGCCGGCGATCCCGAAGTTGAGCTGGGCCACGGCCGCGAACAGACCGACGTAGGGCAACGACAGGAACGAAAAGGTGGTGAGCGAGATGAGCAGACGCGACGCCACGGGCTTGTCGCGTGCCAAGCGCAGTCCGGCGGTGAACTGCCGCCAGCCCTTTTCGTGCTGGACCTGTTGTGGCGGACTGAGGGTGACCGAGACGAGGGCGAACACGACGAACAGGTACGTCGCTGCGTTGAGAAGAAAGAACTGCGAGGTGGTGACACCGAATGGCGCGAGCACCGCCACGATGATCGGCCCGATGACCCGGCTGCCGTTGATCATCGCGGAGTTGAGCGAGATCGATCCGGAGAGATCCGCTCTGCCGACCAAGGTGGGCAGCATCGCCGACCACGCCGGAGCGTTCAGCGCGTTGCCGACCCCGACGCCGAACGCGATCGCGAAGAGCGACCACAGCGGTGCGTCTGCGGCCGCCAGTGGGAACAATGCGACCGAGAACACCATCTGCACGATCTGCATCGCCACCAGCCACCGGCGGCGATCGAACCGATCGGCGATCACACCGGCTGGGATCGACAGCAGCAACAACGGTCCGAGTTGGGCGAAGACCAACAGCCCCACGACCGACGCCTTGCCGGTTCGTTCGTACACATACGCAGGAAGCACCACGTTCTGCATCCAGGTGCCGGTGTTGCTGGCAAACGATGCGATCCACATCCGCCGGAAGCGCGGGTAGGCGAGGGCTGCTCGCGCGCTGCCTGGTCGGTGGCCGTGGTCGATCGTCCTGGTCGTCGTCGTGGTCGTCATGTGAGCGGTGAACGGGGTCGGGCGTGTTCTTGACCCACGGGTCAAGAATACGCCGCCGGGTCCCGCACGCACGGATTCGAGGATGTCAGACTTGGCACATGTCCGACGACGTGTCGACCCAACGCGCCCCCGCCGAACCGACGAACGACCGTTGCGTCCGTTTCGGCGTCTTCCCCGAGTGTCCGCTCTGCGGCGGTGGCCTAAACCCTGAGCACGCCCACTTCAAGTGCCGCACCTGCGGATGGCGTGACAGCTGCTGCGACTGATGACACAGGCATGTAATCATGTAATCATATAATGTTTAGGCATGATCACTGACGCTGACAGCAGTTCCGCCGAGATTTCCGCCTGGGTGCAGGCCCGGTTGCCCGACGAATGGAAGACCGTCGGCACGCCTGCGATCACCATCGATCGCGACGAGATCACCATCGTCTTGGCGCTCGAGGCTCCGGTCACCGGGGCCATCGACGAGAATGGGGACGCAGACCGCGACGCGGACGGCGACATGGCCGCCATCGCCGCGCAAGCAGCGGCGGGGAATGCCGCCCGCTTCCGTGACGAGACCCGCGATCGTCGGATGGCCGTCGCTCGCGAAGCTGAACATCGCTTCGAGCGCAAGGTCGCCTGGGGAGTCGCAATCGGCGGGTCGACGATGCTCTTCACGCATCTTGCCGTCCCAGTGATGACCCGATTGCGTCAGCCCGAGCGTCTGGTGCTCGACACGCTCGTCGCCGCCAACGTCGCACGGTCTCGCGCCGATGCACTTGCATGGTGCGCGCGGCTCGTCGGCACGCACGCCGACGAATGGCTGA
>JAYSLK010000679.1:0-4719 GCA_043725585.1 Actinomycetota bacterium | reverse complement strand
ACCTCGGAGCGTTTGGGTGCGGGGTCGATGCCGTGGTCGTGGAGGATTTGCCACACGGTCGAGGGTGCGATCGTGTGACCAAGGCTGACGAGTTCGCCGTGGACGCGCCGATGGCCCCAAGTCGGGTTGTCAGCAGCGAGGCGCACGATCAGGCGGCGTAGCTCGCTCGCGGTGGGCGGCCGGCCGGGTCGACGAGTCTGGGGCTGTGTCCAGTGGCGGGCGATGCGTTTGCGGTGCCAGCGCAGCAGCATGTCGGGTGTGATGATCCAGCCGTCGCGGAGTCGGCGGGGGAGCGCTGCTGCGATGACGCCGAGCAGGCCGCGGTCATCGTCGTTGAGTTGGGGCCGGTCGATCTGTCGGCGCAGGACCATGAGCTGGTGGCGAAGCACGATGATCTCGAGGTCCTTGGAGCGACCGGTACGCACCGCGAGTCGAGCGACGCCAGCGAGTAGGCGGTAGAGGATGCGAAACACAGGGCACCAGCATGGAGCCATCTCACCTGTTCAGCACACACGCACGCATTTCCGGCTCTACGCGTGAGCGTGGGGACGTCCGGTTCTGAGGATGGGTGGGGTGGGCTTGTTCGGCCAGGTGGGTTTGCCGGCGCGGAGTAGCACGCGGAGTCGGTAGTGCTCGAAGTTCTCGAACCCGCGCCCGCAACGCTTGACTTCTTTCACGAGCAGGTTCAGGCCTTCGGTCGGACCGTTCGATGCGCCGGTCGAATGGTGGGCGAGGATCTCGGTGCGCCACCGGGCCAGGGTGCCGCCGAGGGCGCGGATCTCGGCCACGGTGTCGGCCTGGCAGCCTCCGATGGTCTTGTCGAGCAGCAGAGCGGCTTCGGTCGGGTCGTCGGTGAGGTACACGTCCCTCACGGATTCCTTGGCCAGCCAGGCGCCGAGGAGTTCGTCGTTCGGGTCGCCGGCGCGTAGGCCGAGCAGCATCCGATCGGCACCGCCGTGGGTGACGCGTTCGGAAGCCGGCGAGAAGGATCTTGCGGATCTTGAACAACGGGTCTCGTTTGCGTCCGCGATGGCCGAGCTGTTCGTTCTGCACCCTGCGGCGGACTGTGTCCATGCACCTGTTCGCGACCCTGACCACGTGGAACGGATCGGCGACACGCACACAGTGATCGAGATGCGGTGACAGCCCAGCCCGATACGACTCGGCCAGATCGGTCGCGACGACCTCGATCTTGGCGATCCATGCCGGGTCCGCGTTCGCGCACCAGCGTCGCAGGTCAGCAGCACGGTTACCGGGTGTCATGTCGATCATCGCCCGCCGGTCCAAGTCGACGAGCCCGGTCACGTACCTGGTCGCCACCCCCGGCCGGGCGGCCTGAAATGAGGTCTCATCGACACCGAGCTTGGTGACGGTGCCGACGCGGTCGGGCGTGTCGACGAGCGGTGTGCCGTGTTCGATCACCGCGTTCATCACCGTCCACCAACACACCCCGAACTCGCGTGCCACCGCTGCCACCGGGCGGGCTTGCTGACCGACCTGACGGCACGCCTCGGCACCGGCACGGCGGGTCAACACCGCGGTCGCGTCCAACTGGTCGACATCTTCGGTCCACGTCTTCATCTCGCACAGCACCTCACGGCAACGCCACCGGCGGCGGAGCACCTCCAACCGCACGGCCCGACCGAAGCACGACAGATCACGCACCGAACGCGTCGTGCGGTCCTGCGGCTGGGCACGCACACCGCATCCCGGGCACCACCCGACCGTCACTGTCGTCTCGACCTTGACGACCAGTTCGTTGTCACCCTCGAGCACCTCGAGCACGTTCATGCCAGGCAAGCCCAACAACACCTTCACCATCGCGATACCGTCCGACACGCCAGGGGTTCCTTCCGATTGCAGTCCTCGAGAAACCGCAACCCTGATCGAACCCCTGGCACCAAACGCGGATCACCCCATCCCCACCGCTGCGCGCGGAGCCCCAAATCCACCGGGCCGTGGGCCACCCAAGCCGCCCGCAACCTGCTGAGGATCCTCGGAGATGGTCACGGGTTCGGTTCCTGATCTGCGACGGCGCCGGACCATGGACTCGGTATCGCTCAGTTCGAGGATCGGGGTTTCACGCGAGGGTGGCTGGAGCGACGGCGAGGCCGACCGCAGCGGCGCCGGCGTGAAGACGCTTGTCCCACACCGCGACTGTGAGATCTGTCGAGCCGAGTGCAAGCGCACTGGCGAGATGCACCGCGTCAGCCCCGCGGAGCTGCCGAGTTGCTGCAAGCAAACCGGCGGCTCGCTCGACGTCGGCGGACAACTCGACCGGACGCATCGATGCCCAGAACAGCTCCCAGTCAGACGCAGCCGCCGACAACTGCGACGCGGTGAGGTCGTGGTTGCGCTCGGCGGCTGCAAGTGCTGCGCAGACCTCGGGATAGGCCAGTCGACTAGACAGCGCTACATCGCACGCGTTCCACAAGTCCGAAGCGAGGTCTGACCCGACTTCGTCGAGCACAAGTTTGACGAGCGCGCTCGAATCGAAATAGACGAGGGCCACGTTCAGCGGCGCTGCTCGCTGACGATGTCTGCAACCGGTCGTTTCGGCGTGGGGCGTTGCCGGTCACCGGCGACCGGCCGGGTCGAGTGCGTTGGGCGACGGATGATGCCCTGGGCGGTCAGGCGGTCGATGACCGGTGTCGAGTCGAGGGCGACGATTCGGGCAACCGGGGTTCCGCGATCGGTGATCACGATGTCATTGCCTTCGCGTGCCGCATCGATCCACCGGCCGAGGTGAGCTCTGAGTTCGGTGACTGCGACGTCCATGACGTCAGCGTACACACCGAACTGGAGCGATATGTACAGGTACCCGCCGCACTTCCCCGCCTCATCTCGAGCAACCGACCGCTCGCGCACCGGCGCGATGGAGCGTGTTCGACCACTGCGTCTTCGACGTCACCCTGTTCCTGGAGCCGTCGCCCGCGATGCCGCCGCTCGACGCGAGCACCGTGGTGCAGATCGCCATCTACGTCCTCGACGCCCAGGAGGGCAGCTTCCGGCTCGCGATTGGCGGCATCGCCGCGCAGTGACCGGAATGCGGTCGCTGTTTGCGCACGACACCCGCACCGCGAGACGATGGCGGCGATGAGTGTCGACGTGTCTCAGCCGGGCGTGAGTGCAGGGAGCGCCGCGTGATCCGGCCGGTCGGGCGGATGCGGTCGCTGTTGGTCGCCCCAGCGGTCAGACCGGACTTCGTAACGCGGCTGGCCGAACGCGGCGCCGACGCGGTGGTGATCGACTGCGAGGACGCGACGCCGCCCGATGCCAAGTCCACCGGTCGCGCGAACGCTCGCGAGTTGGCTCCGGCGCTCGCGGCGAGCTGCCAGGTGACGGTCCGCGTCAACTCGCCCGCCACGGAGTGGTTCCTCGACGACGTCCGCGACGGGCTCTGCGCCGAGCTCGCCGCGGTCGTGGTGCCGAAAATCGAGTCGATCGTCGACCTCGACCGCGTCGCTCGCGAGTTGGCCGCCGCCGGTTTCGCCGACCTCGGGGTCATCGCCGGGATCGAGACCGCGCTGGGGGTGGGCGACGGGCGCGGTGGGTTTTGAGTTGTTCGTCGATGTTGAGTTGTTTGTTCTCGACCTTCAACGACGGGCGGACGTGGATCACGCCGTGGTCGAGGTGAACGCGGTCGGGCCGCACCGCCACGCCGCTGGCGGGTTCGGCAGGTGGATGACGAAGCGCGTCGGGACCTCCTCGAGATCGCGACACTCGAGCGTCTCGGTATCCCCGAGGGACGATCGGACCCGGCCTGACACCACCCCGCCAAGGGCCCGGTCCGGGTTGTCGCGGCAGACGCCAGGCACGTGCCGTTCGGGCGTTGAGGCGCTCGATGGGTTGGCCGGTGATCGCTGCGATGAGGTCGAAGTCTTTGTCGACGTGCAGGACGGTGAGCCAGGAGAGTTCGGCAGCGGCTGCGATGAGGAGGTCGGGGATGGAGGGGGCGCGGTGTTGGCCGCGGTCGGCGAGCAACCGTTGGATCACGACGGCACGCGCTTCGATCGCGGGTGTGAGATGTTCGATGGGCATCGATGACATGGGCGGTTGTTCGAGGGTGTCGCGGTGATCGGCGCCGTTGCGTATGGAGAAGCCGATCTCGAGCAAGGTGACGGTCGAGATCCTGACCAGGCCGCGATGGATGCGAGAGAGCCACTCGTCATCGGCGTCGTGAAGGTGGATGAGCGCGGACTTGTCGATGAGCCAGTTGGTCACCGCCATGCGGCCGCCATCACCTCGGGGTCGGCCAGGTCTGTGGCCAGTTCAGCTGGCACCTTTACTGGCACCTTACGGAGCGACACAAGGGGACACACCGGGACACAAGCAGACACACGAAATGGCTGTTGAGCTGGACAATCAGGCACAAGCAGACACACCGGCGGACCCAGGAAGCACGCATGGAAGAGGTCAGGGTTCAATTCCCTCAGCTCCACGAAAAAACCCAGGTCAGATGACCTGGGGTTCTTTCGCTTTCGAGCCGGCGAGCGTGGCGGTGTGCCACGGGATTGGCGGAGATGGGCCTCCACGTAGTGGATGATTTTCGGTCGCACCCCGGTCCGCTGGTCGATCTGGTCTGCGTGTTGTTGTCGATCGATGAGGTCGATGTCGAGTTGTTGAAGATGTCGCCGTTCACCACGCTGATCGGTGACGTCGAGATTGTCGAAGTGGTTCGGCGTGCGAGGTTGCGGCGTGCCGGGGCTGTGCGGTGAG
>JAYSLK010000678.1:0-4268 GCA_043725585.1 Actinomycetota bacterium | reverse complement strand
GCGCGCCATCGTCAGCGGCACGATCGTCCAGCGCGTCGACGGCACGGCGGGACCCCTGGTCTGGATGTCGGACAACGCAGCGGTGAACCCCACCGCGGGCGAGGCGCAGGCGCTCACCGCGGTGATCAACGACGTCGTCCCGAGATACCGGGCGAGGCTCGACGACATCGCCAGCACGCTCGTCACCCAGGTGAACGCTCTCCACACCACCGGCTACGACCAGAGCGGCACCACAGGGCGGAACTTCTTCGACCCTGCGAACCTGACCGCAGCCACCATCAGCCTGTCGATCGATGTCGCCGGACAGCCCGCGAACATCGCCGCGGGTGCCCCGGTGCTCCCCGGCCCCGTCGCCCCTGGGCCGCTCGACGGCGAGTTGGCTCGCCGCCTCGCTGCGCTGGCCGATTCCGCCGCGGGCGCTGACACCAAGTACCAGTCGATGATCACCACGCTGGCCGTCGAAACCCGCTCGGCACAGGGGCGAGCATCGATCCAGGAGCAGGTGGCCGACAATGCGATCCGCGATGCCGATTCGGTCGGCTCCGTCAGCCTCGACGAGGAGATGGCCAACCTCACCGCCGCGCAGCGAGCCTTCGAGGCCAATGCTCGGGTGATCACCGCCGTCGACGAGATGCTCGGGTTCCTCATCGAGCGCACCGGGGTGGTCGGCAGATGAGAGTGACCAGTTCGATGATGTTGCGCTCCACGTTGCGCGACCTCAGCCAAGGCCTCAGCCGCCTGCAAGAAACCCAGACCAAGCTGGCCACCGGCAAGCAGATCACCCGACCGTCGGCCGACCCCGGCGGCACGTCGAGCGCGATGGGCATGCGCCAGGACCTGCGCCGAGCCGAACAGCGATCGCGGTCGCTGAACGACGCGCAGGGTTGGCTCGAGACGGCCGACGTCGCGTTGACCTCTGCGCTCGGCTCACTCGGCCGCGCCAAGGAGATCACCGTTCGGGCCAGCAACACGGGCGCGCTCGGTGATCCCGTCGCACGTCAAGCGCTCGCCGCCGAGGTGCGCTCGATCCGATCGGAGATGCTGGCGCTCGCGAACAGCACGTACGGCAGTCGGTCGATCTTCAACGGCACCGCCGATGGCGCGGCATACGGCGCGACCGGTGTGTACCAGGGCAACGATGCGTCGATCGTCCGTGATGTCGCCCCCTCGACCTCGATCGCGGTCAACCTCACCGGTCCTCAGGTCTTCGGCACTGCTGGCGGTGCGGTCGGTGACGTGTTCGAGACGCTCGACCGGCTGGCGAACGCGATCGCTGCCGGCGATGCGACCGCGATCGCCACCGAGCATGCCAACCTCGACTCGTTCCGCACGGTCGTCGGTGCCGCAACGGTGGAGATCGGCACCAGATCGGCCCGCTTGGCCGATGCAAAGACCCGCGCCGAGGACAGCAGGTTGCTGATGACGACGCAGCTCAGCGAAGTGGAAGACGTCAGCATCGTCGACGCGCTGATCACGGCGAAGGCACAGGAGACCTCGTATCAAGCCAGCCTCCAGGTGGCAGCCAAGATCTTGCCCCCGTCGCTGCTCGACTACCTGCGCTGAGCTCGGGCTCACCGGCCGACGCCAACCCTGGCGTGACGCGAGACGGCGTGCGGTGACGCGCGGGAGCGCAAGGGCACGACGTCCCGACGCCTCGACCTGTCGTCGCGGCCGCGCTCAGGCTGTGGCTGATCCGCTGTCGCCGACTCGCTCGTCGACCCATGGCCGCGGCGCAGCGAGTTGCTCGGGTGAACCCGCATCGTGGGCCACGTGCACGGCTTGCGCCTGGCGCAACACCTTGTTCACGAACCCGACGGCCACCCAGACGAAGAAGGCGACGCCGAACGCCCGCAGCAGCGCCATGTCGACGCCGACGCCCGTCATCGCCGCATCGTACAGCGGCATGCCGACCAGGGCGGCCGACGCAGCGACAGCGATGCTCAATCGCCACGGCGCCAACGGACCGGGATCGGGCCGGGCCTCCACGGTGGCTCCCTCGAGACCTTCGAGGCTCTCGAGCTTCTCTTTGTCCTTCTTGCCCATCACCGGCTCCTGTCAGCGTCGGTCATGACGACTCCCACTCGGCTTCGGCCTCGACCTCGCGTCGGTCGGCAGTGCGCAGCACGACCCGAACGGAGAGACGCTTCACTCCGTCGTCGCGGGTGAGCGATTCGATCAACTGATCGGTCGCCGCGACGGCCAACTCCACCTGCCGCCGCGAAGGTGCATTCGATGAACCACCATGGCGGGGCGAGCTGATCCCGCGACCATGCTCGCCGTCGCGATCCTTCGTCGCCGGCTCCAGCACACCCGTGTCGATCTCGACGCTGGCGTGGACCGCGCCGTCGGATGCGGTGCGCTGACGCGCAGTCACCACACAGGGGTCGTGCTCGCCATCCCCGCTGCTCATCATCGAGCGCACCGACTCGGCGAGACGCCCCGACGCAGACCGATCGACGGCCACGTCGACCGGTGGAGTGGCGATCTCCGTGGTGCCAGCGGCGCCGGAGCCAACAGCGTCGGGGCCCGCGATGGTGATGCCCGCAGCGGGCCATGCCGACGAGGCAGCGCCCCTCGCGCCCGCCCCACGGAACGCCACGGCGCCGGCACGTCCGACGGTCTCGAGCATCGCCGGCGAGGCGAGGGCCCGAGCGTGATTGGCGGCAGAAGCCACCGACGCACGTCGAGCGACATCGCTCGCTCGCGGTGGCAAGGTGGGGAGCACCTTCGGTCGAGGCGCCGACATCGATCGTGCGGCATCGGAGGCCGCAGGGGTGCTGGGGGCACCCTGGGCATCCGGGCGTTCCGCGTGATCCGAGCCATCGACGAGGGCCGGCACCTCGGCGGTCGCCGTCGGTCGAGTGACCCGGCCGCGCCCTCGGTCGTGACCGAAGACCGGCTCGGCGGTGATGGCCGACAGCTCCGCGATGATCTGATCGACGCGGACCATTGTGGGAGGCGTGTCGTACACGGGGCGATGTCTCGGCTCCTCGGCGACCGGCGGTGCGATGATCCGTGTCGGCGCCGGTGTTGGTGTCGGCGCCGGTTGCGTGCGCGACTGTCGCTCCTGGTGCTGATCGGCGGCCTCGGAGATCAGCGCGGCGAGCACCTCCGACAGCACCGGGTTCACCGCGGGCTGGTCGTCGTCATCGCGTCGGTCGAATCGACTGCCGATGCGAGTCATGTCGATGGAGGGAGGGGCAGGGGCAGGGGCATCATGGGCGTCTCGCACAGGGGCGAATGCCTGCAGCGGTGTCGACACAGACGACACAGACGACACAGGCGACACAGACGACACAGGCGACACAGCCGACGAGCCCGACGCGCCCGACGAGCCAGCGGGTCGGTGGACACCGCGCCACCCGAAGGGATCGTCGCCGGCTGGGGCATCGGCGACCAACCGCTCCAGCGCCTGCTCCATCGTCTCGTCATCGAGGGCGACGGTCACCTCGACGCCGAGGTCCGAGGCGAAGAACCCGCCGATGCCACCACGCCGGATGCGGTTTGCCGCCACGACGCGAACGCGTGCTCCGAGCGACGTCTCGGCGAGGGCGATCGCCGCTTCGAGCGTGGGCGCCCGGAACCGCATGGTGTCGGAGCTGTCGACCGACGAAACGGTCGGAGCTGCGGCGGGCATGGTGGACGCGTCACTGGACGGCGTAGGCATCGAAGTCCTCCGTAGTGGAACCGAATGGCTGGGTGATCGGGTTGAGCTCCACGTTCGCGATCACGTCGATCTGCAAGTGATCTCCGATCTCGGTGTAGGCAACCACCGAGACGCCAGGCACCGTCGCCCGCACCAGGCGGGCGAGAGCGCTGCGCAACGGTGCCGAGCAGACGAGCACGGGCGTGACGCCGAGGCTCGCGGTCATCGCCACCAGCTCGGTGAGCTGGCGGATGAGTGCGTCGGCTTCGTCCGGCAACAGCTCGAGCTGGCTGGCTCCGTCGGCGACGCGCAAACCCTGCATCAGGCGGTTCTCCGACGCTGCCGACATCGTCACCGCCGTGAGGCGGCCATCGACGGCGAGGCTCGTGGTGATCGCGGGACCGAGCTCGTGGCGAGTGGCCTCCACCATCGCCTCCACCGTTCGAAGGGTACGAGCACGCTCACCGATCGCTTCGAGGATGCGCACGAGATCACGGATCGGTACTCCGTCGTCGAGCAGGCCGGACAAGACCCGCTGCACTTCCGCGATGGTGACTCCGATGTTGTTGATGTCGTCCACCACCTGCGGGTCGGTCGCTCGAACGCCGTCGATGAGCACCTT
>JAYSLK010000677.1:0-2383 GCA_043725585.1 Actinomycetota bacterium | reverse complement strand
CTTGTGACGATGCACCGGATCCTGTTCCATCGCGAGTGCACAGATCTCGGGCACCCACTTCCCGAAGAACCCGTCCTCTTGCGCGACCCACAGCAGCTCGGTCGGATCATCCACCGCGAGCATCGCCGTCAGCCTGTCGCGGGCTGCGATGACGTCGGGCGAGAAGCTCGTTGGCGCGTCAGCCGGAGGGGCCGTGCGAATCGGAGGCTGAGCGGCGGGCATGTCGCGGACAGCTTAGGAACCGTCCGCCACCACCCCGACATCCATTGCGTACTGTTCGAACGTGCATCGAGCCCGAACCGCCTGCGTCGGCGCTGCCGCGACCGCCCGCACCCGCGTGGTCCAGCGCTCGACACGGGCCATCGCCACAGCCGCAGCCCTGCTGGTCGGGGCGGGATGTTCGGAGTCGCTGGCGGTGCCGTCGACCGGCTCGAGTGCCGCCGTCACCACCGAGGCCGCTCCGACGAGTGCCGCACCTGCGACGACCGCGGCCGCTCCCGAGACATCGCCCCCCGAGACGACCATCGACGCATCCCCGGACGAGGCCCCCACCACCACGGCCGCATCGACGGCTCCGGAGGGCACGGTCGAATGGTCCGAAGTTCAGGCCGGCGTCGACGAAGCACGGGTCTCGGTACCGCTCGACCACGACGATCCCGACGGTGCACAGATCGAGCTGTACATGGTGCGCCATCGCGCCGCCGACCCCACCGCCCGCATCGGCGTCTTGCTCGTCAACCCCGGCGGTCCGGGCTACGGCGCCTCCGACCTGGCGGCACAAGCAGAGTTCATCTACGACCAACCGTTGCTCGACTCGTTCGACATCATCGGGATCGACCCACGAGGCACGGGCCAGTCCGAGCCAGGGGTCGACTGCGTCGACGACTACGACCCGTACTTCGGTGTCGAGACCGGGCCTGACACCGCACGCGAAGACAGTTCGTTGCGCGAGGTGACCGCCGAGTTCGCAGCGGGATGCGTGGAGCGTTCGGGCGAGCTGCTGCAACACCTCACCACGGTCGACACCGCACGCGACTTCGACCTCGTTCGCCAAGCCCTGGGCGAGGACACCGTCAGCTACTTCGGCTGGAGCTACGGCACGCAACTCGGCGCCACGTGGGCCACGTTGTTCCCCGACACCGTCCGAGCCGCTGTCCTCGACGGCGCCGTCGACCCGAGCGTCGGTCGTGTCGATGGCCTCCTGCAACAATCCGCCGGTTTCGACGCGTCGCTCAGCACCTTCCTGGCCGACTGCTCCGCCGACCCCACCTGCGCATTCAACAACGACGAAGACGCGGAGGGAGCGTTCCTCGATCTCTTGGCCCAGATCGAGACCGCGCGCGTGCCCACCACCGCCGGACGGCCCGATCTGAACCAAGGCGTGTTCGAGGTGGGAGTCGCGCAAGCCCTGTACTCGGATTCATTCTGGCCGGAACTGGCCCAAGCGCTTGCGGACGCGACCGCCGGCGACGGCGCCGGCATGCTCGCGTTGTACGACTCGTACTTCGGACGACTTCCTGATGGCACCTACGGAGATGAGCTCGAGGCCTACTTCGCGATCACGTGTGCCGATGACCCGGCGCCAGCCGGTGCAGCAGCGATCGACGAAGCCATCGCCCGTCGAGCCGATTTCTTCGTCTCCTCCCCACGCCTCGGCACGACCGCTGCCTACGAGGTGCTCATCTGCGCATCGTTCGCCGCAGGCGCGACCGGCGATGGCGACGACGGGTTCGAGATCACCGGGATCGGGGCTGGTCCGATCGTCGTGGTGGGCAACACCGGCGATCCGGCCACGCCGTTCGAAGGCAGTCGAACGATGGCGGAGACCCTGGAAGAGGGGGTGTTCGTCGAAGTGGAGGCCGACCAGCACACGGCATACGGCCTCAACTCCTGCATCGACGACGCGATCGACACGTACCTGGTCGACCTCGTCGTACCCGACGACCTCCGCTGCTAGACGCGCCCGGCCTGCGCTGTCGTGGCATCCGCTGACGGTGGCGATCCCCGGGATCGGGGGTCTGTCGTCGTGCCGCGGCATGTTGTCCCTCGATGATCGTGTCGACCTCATCGGTGCGGGTCTTCGGGAGCCGTGTATCACCCCTGGCGTAGGGTGATGGGTGTTCCGTGTTCCCCCGGGACGAACCATCGGACCCATTCGTGGGTCCCTCATGTTGGGTCGTTGTTTCCCCGTTTGGGGGGAAGGGGTTGAACCATGAACACAGACATGTGTCCGCCGATGTCAGCGGCGGATCCACCGGGCGCTGAGGGACTGCCCGAGCTGGCCGAGTTGGCTGAGCTCGCCGGTCTTGGTGATGTGGCTGATGCGGAGTTGTTGTGCTCGTGTCGGTTGGATGAGTTGGATCGTCGTCGTGTCGAGGGTGTG
>JAYSLK010000676.1:0-11192 GCA_043725585.1 Actinomycetota bacterium | reverse complement strand
GCCCCAACGGGTGACCAGCAGCATCGATTCGGCGATGATCCGCGACGACATCTTCGAGGTGCCGAACTCGCGGTCGCGGAACACGATCGGCACCTCGCGTACCGCGTAGCGCTTCACGACCAGACGGCGAACCAGCTCGGTGAGGAACGCGTATCCCTCGGCGGTGGTGCTTGCGGGCTCGATGTCGCGCATCGCCGCGGCGCGGTACGCCCGGAAACCGGAGGTCGCGTCTCGCACCCCGAGACCCAGCACCATGCCCGTGTACCGGTTGCCCCAGCGCGACAGCAGGCGACGATGAAGCGGCCAATCCGCTGTCGCCCCACCGGAGACGTACCTCGATCCGATCACGACGTCGGCTCCTGCATCGATCGCCGCGATGAGGCTCGGGATCGCCGTCGGGTCGTGGGAGAAGTCGACGTCCATCGACACGATCACGTCGTACCCTTCGTCGAGGGCCACCGTGAAACCGTTCCGGTACGCGCTGCCCAGCCCCTGCTTGCCAGGTCGATGGAGAACCTTCACCTGCCCCAACTCGGCGGCTGCCTGCTCAGCGAGCGTGCCGGTGCCATCGGGGCTGTTGTCGTCGACCACCAGCACGTCCGCACCGGGGACGGCGGCCCGAACCGCGGCGAGGAACTGCCGGATGTTCTCCTTTTCGTTGTAGGTGGGCACCACCACGACGCAACGCACGAGACGCAATCGTAGCGACACTCGTCCGGCAGAGCCGGGGACGCTGGTCCCGTCAACGCTACGATCGATGCTGGTCATGCGTTCGGTCCCGTCTGCTCCCCTCGTCGGCCCGTTCGCCGATCGCCTCCTTGCGCTCGACTTCCCGGCGCTCGATCCAGCGCGCCGTGCCCAGGCGATCGAGTTCACGCTCCGCCGTGTGGATGGCTTGCCCAGCGTGATGCGATTCGGCGTCACCGTGATCGCGGCGATCTTCCGTGGTCTGCTCGCCGTGCCGGGCGGTGACGCCGTGGTGCGGTTCCTGGCGCGCACGCCGCAGCCCCTGCTGGGCGAGTACGTGCGCATGGTGCGTTCGCTCGGCTACGCCTACATCTACGAGACGTGGCCCGATACCCGCGCCGACGGCTCCTGCCCGGTCGCCCAGGAAGACGTGCCGGCATGAGTGGGATCGAGCCACACCAGATCCACCTCGGCGCGCAGGTGCTCGTCGTCGGCTCGGGAGCCGGCGGAGCCACCACTGCGGCCTTGCTGGCCGAGGCAGGTTTCGACGTGCTCATCGTCGAGGAAGGTCCCTGGGTCGACCAGGACACAGTGACCGCGTTCTCCCTCGAGCAGATGGACCGCCAGTATCGTTCCGGCGGCGTCACGGTCGCGCTCGGGCTCCCCTCGATCGCGTACACCGAGGGCCGCTGCGCCGGTGGGGGCACCGAGGTGAACAGCGGGCTCTACTTCCGTCCGCCACTCGACGTCGTCGAGCGTTGGCGGCGCGACTTCCGAATCGACGGGCTCGACGTCGACGAACTCGATGTCATCGCCGACGAGGTGGAGCAGGCGATCAACGTGACCACCGTGCCCGGCAACGCCACTCCTGCCAGCGAGATCCTCCGCCGTGGCGCCGCCGCGCTCAACTGGCGGCACAGCGAGATCCCGCGGTGGATGAAGTACCCGGCCGGCGGCGATGCCGTCACGGGGAAGCGCCAGAGCATGACGCGCACGTACCTGCCTCGGGCATTCGCCGCAGGTGCGCGAATGCTGGTCGACACCCGGGTCGACCGCCTGGTCAGCAACGGTCTGAACGTGACCGCACATGTCACCTACGGTGACGGCACCGGCCGCACGCCGGGCGGCGCGATCACCGCCGCACACGTGTTCGTCTGCGGCGGCGCGATCCAGACGCCCGCGCTCCTGCAGCGCTCGGGCATGCGGTCGCACATCGGTCGATCCCTCGCCGTGCACCCGACGGTGAAGCTCAGCGCGAAGTTCGCCGACGAGGTGAACGTTCCCGACGACGTGCCCGTGCACCAGGTGAAGGAGTTCGCCCCCGACCTCAGCTTCGGCGGGTCGGCGAGCCACTCCGGGCTCGTCGCGCTGGCCCTCACCGACGAGTGGAAGACGTTCGCTCCTGCGATCGAGGACTGGCGCCGGATGACGATCTACTACGCCGCGATCACGAGCGAAGGCCGCGGGTGGGTGCAGGCGATCCCGAAGGTGCGCGACCCGCTCGTCACCTACCGCCTCAGCCACCGCGATCGGGAGGTACTGCGCAGCGGCTTGGCACGGCTCGCGTTGCTCACCCTGGAAGCCGGTGCCACGGAGGTGTACCCGTCGTTCCGCGGTGCACCGGTGGTGCGCGGTCGCGGCGATCTGGCCACCATGCAGGAACGGTTCGCCGCCAGCAAGGCCAGCGTGATGACGGTGCACCTGTGCTCCACCGTGCCGCTCGGTGAGCACCGCGACCGGTGTGGAGCCGACTCGTTCGGCAAGGTGCACGGTGCCGATCGGGTGTGGGTGAACGATGCCTCGCTGTTGCCAACGGCTCCCGGCGTGAACCCACAAGCGACGGTGATGGCGTTCGCGATCCGGAACGCACGCCACTTCATCGAGGAGCAGTCGCTTCGACAGCCGCACACGAATCGAGGACGGACATGAGCGAGCGCTGGGAAGCCCCTGCAGTCACGGTGGTCACCGGAGCAGCCGGCTGGTTGGGGCGAGCGATGGTGAATCGCCTGCTGACCGAAGGGCGAACGAACCTCCGTGTGCTCGTGCACACCAACGACGACCGATCCCTCATCCCCCAGGGCGATGCGATCGCGGTCGAGGTCGGAGACATCGGTGACCGCGCCGTCGTCGACCGGTTGTTCGACGGCGTCGGTCCCACTGCCGACGTGATCCACACCGCCGGGCTCATCCACCCCAGACGAATCGCCGAGCTGTTCCACGTGAACGTCACGGGCACCCGCAACGTCACGGCTGTTGCCACCGAGGCCCGCGTGCGCCGCCTGGTGCACGTGTCGTCGAACAGCCCGTTCGGCACCAACTCCCACACCGCCGACCTCTTCCGCCAGGACGAGCCGTATCACCCGTACTACGGCTACGGCCGGTCGAAGATGGAGGGCGAGCAACTCGTGATCGCTGCCTCGGCCGCGGGTGAGGTGGATGCGACCGTCGTGCGCCCGCCCTGGTTCTACGGCCCCTTCCAGCCTCCGCGACAGACCACGTTCTTCCGCATGGTCCGCAACGGCAAGTTCCCCATCATCGGCGGAGGCGAGCAGCGCCGTTCGATGGTGTACGTCGAGAACCTGGTCGACGGCATCTTGGCTGCGGAGCTGACGCCGCAAGCGAACGGCAAGGGGTACTGGATCGCCGACGAGCGACCGTATGCCATCAACGAGATCGTCGAGACCGTCGGTCGAGCGTTGCGCGACGAGGGCTACTCGGTGAAGGACGGCGGGATGAGGCTCCCGGCGATCGCCGGTCGAGTCGCCGAGATCGGCGACAGGCTCATCCAGCGCACCGGCCGCTACCAGCAGCAGTTGCACGTGCTGGGCGAGATGGACAAGACGATCGCGTGCGACATCAGCGCATCGACCACCGACCTCGGCTACCGACCGACCATCGCCCTGTACGAGGGCATGCGCCTCAGCATCCAGTGGTGCAAGGCCCAGGGGCTCGAGCTGTGACGCGATCGCTCGTCACCGGGGGCTCCGGGTACTTCGGATCGCTGCTCGTCCAGCGGCTGCTCGACGCCGGTCATCAGGTGCGCGTCCTCGACGTCAACGATGCCGACGATCGGAGCGCCGACGTCGAGTTGGTCCAGGGCGACATCCGCGACGCCCGCACCGTCGCAGCGGCCGTGCGCGGCGTCGACCTCGTCTTCAACAACGTCGCCCAGGTGCCGCTCGCGAAGGACCACCACCTGCTGCGTACCGTCAACGTCGACGGCACCCGCCTGCTGCTCGAGCACGCTCGCAGTGCCGGCGTCGCGAAGGTGATCCACACCTCGTCGAGCGCAGTGTTCGGCGTGCCGGAGTCGAACCCGGTGTTGCCCACCACGGTGCCCTCCCCCGTCGAGGCCTACGGCCACGCCAAGCTTGCCGCCGAATGGGCCTGCCTCGACGCAGCTGCGCATGGGCTCGACGTCACCATCGTGCGCCCGCGCACGATCCTCGGCCACGGCCGGCTCGGCATCTTCGGCATCCTGTTCGACTGGATCGCGGACGGTGCCGACGTGGTCGTGCTGGGCGATGGATCGAATCGGTACCAGTTCGTCCACGCCGACGATCTCGCCGACATCTGCCTGCTCGCCTCGGGCAGAGCCGGTCCGATGATCGTCAATGCGGGAACCGACCGCTTCGGCACGATGCGCGAGTCGCTGGAATCCCTGTGCGCCCACGCGGGAACTGGCGCACGGGTGCGCTCGCTGCCTGCGAAGGCAACCTCGCTGGCGATGCAGGCGGCCGCCGGACTCCACCTCGCGCCCTTCGCCCCGTATCACTGGATCATGTACTCGAAGTCGCTGTGGTTCGACATCGACCACGCTCGCGACGCACTCGGCTGGCAGCCCCGGTTCTCGAACGAGGAGATGTTCGCCGCCAGTTACGACTGGTTCGTCGAGAACCGCGCGATCACCGAGCAGGTCGGCGCCTCACATCACCGCACGACGGCCAAGCAGGGCGCGCTGAAACTGGTGAAGTGGGGAATGCAGCACCTCCCCAAGTGAGTCCCGTGACATGACGTGAGCCGCACCCGCAGATGTTGCGGGTTTGGCTCACGGGACTCGACGTTCGGGCACCCGAGCGCGAAGGGCGCGCAGGATGCCTGCGGCGGTGGCGTCCCACGTGAGCGTCCTGGCCCGGGCGAGCGCAGCCTCGGCGAGTCGCTCGCGAAGGGGAGCATCGGTGAGCACCTTCGCCAGCGTGGCACCCAGTTCGTCGAGCGGCGCCAGCAATCCGGTCACGCCGTCGACGACGCTGCTGCGGTGTCCACGGATATCGGTCGCCACGGCGGGCGTGCCACACGCGGCCGCTTCGGTGAGGGTCAGCCCCCAGCCTTCGGCCAACGATGCGCTCGACACCAGCCAGGCCCTCTGGTAGCGCGCCACGAGGTCGTCGTGAGGCAGTTGCCCGACGAAGGAGATCCACTCCCCCGCCCCCTCGACCGCAACGAGAGCTTCGAGTTCGTTGCGCATCGGGCCGCTGCCGACGATCTCGAGCCGCAGCGCGGGAACCTCGCGTTTGGCCACGATCGCAGCACGCACCATCTCGTCGAACCGCTTCACGGGGGCCAGACGTCCGACGGCCACCACCAACGGCTCGTGTGAACGGGCTGCGACCGGGTCGGCTGCAGGCAGGAACAGTTCGCTGACCCCGTTGTTGACGGCCACCACTCGATCGGCACGGAACCCGAGCTCGAGCAGCTCGTCGCGTGTGGCCTCCGACGGCGTCACCATCTGCGTGCGCCGGTAGAACGGCGGCGCGAGCTTGGCTTCGAGCACCCGGCCGACACCGGCCAGCCCCGTGGGAAGCATCTGCTCCCACATCGGACCGTGCACGTGGTGCAGAAAGGTGATTCTGGGCCTGCGGCACCAGAGAGGCGAGAACCACGGAACGCCGTTCCAGATCTCCACCATGGCGTCGTAAGGTCCCATGCGACGGGTGATCTCGCTGACGATCGTCCTCGGGAACACGCTGTAGCGACTGCCTCTGCGGATCACTCGGTAGCCGTTGCGGATCGACTCGGCAGGCTGCCCGTGGGCCGTCGACGTGCGATGCGTGACCTCCAGTCCCGCGGTAGCCCAGCGCCGCATGAACTCATCGGCGTGCACCTCGCTGCCACCGGCATCGGGATCGTCCAGATCGCGCCACGCCATCGTGTGGACGCGGCGCACGCCCCGCTCGATCATCTCCGCGGTGAGCCTGTCGATCTCTTCGAGGTCGGCGTTCGGCTCGTTGGGTGCAGGGAGATGGGCCGCCGACATGCGGGCCGAGGCTACCCCTGCTCACTAGTGTCGCACCGTGCACGAAGCCGAGGAACCGCCGATCGAGTCGGCGCAACTATCGTCGGATTCCCCGCCGGATTCCCCGCCGGATTCCCCGCCGGATCACTCCGCACGTCCGGGCTCGACGGATGCCATCAGCTCGACGAATCCGAAGACCGTGATGAGGCTCCCCTACGTGCTCGGTGGGCGCCTGGAACGGCGGCCATCCCGGGCGGCATGGCTCAGCATGGCTGCGATCATGACGGTGATCCTGATCCCGCTGCGAGGCCTGTTCCGGGGCACCGGCAGCTCGATGGAGGAGGGCTTCATGCTCGTCTTCCCGAAGCGGATGCTGGCTGGCGACGTGCCCAACGTCGACTTCTTGCACCTCTACGGGCCGGGTGCGCTCCATGTGCTGATGGGCTGGTACCGGGTGTTCGGGTACACCCTCGAGGCTCAGCGTGGGTTCGGGCTGCTCCAGCACCTCGGCATCATCTTCGCGATCGGCGCGCTCACCCGACCGTGGGGCCATCTCCTGGCAACCGTTGCTGCCGCGACCGTGACGCTCCTGGTGCTCACCCCCATCGGCTTGTCGGCGCTCGCCTGGGAGGGCGCCGTCGCGCTCTCGTTGTGGAGCGTCGTGTTCGGCGTACGCGCCCTGCACACCACCGGCCGCGACCGAATGCTGGCGCTGGCGGCGTCCGGCGCGCTCGCCGGCTTCGCACTCAGCTTCCGTCCCGACCTCGTGCTCGCCCTCGGGATCGCCCACGCGTTCATCTGGTGGAAGGCGCGCGCGTTCCGCTCTGCATCGATCGGCGGCCTGATCGGACTCACGCCGATGTGGATCCACCTCGCCGTCGCAGGCATCCCAGCCGCGTGGCGCGGGATGGTGACCGAACCGGTGCGAGAGCTCCGCCCGGGTCGTGAGCTTCCACAGCCACCCAGCTTCGGCAAGGTTGACGGAGCGCTGCAGGCCGTCGTCGAAGGTCCCGCCGATGCACCATGGTGGAAGGTGCCGGCGCTCGAGGCCAACCATCAGCTGTGGCTGTGGTTCTGGGTGGTCATCCTGAGCGCCCTCGGGGTCGTGGCGACCACCGTGTGGCTGAGGCGCCGACATGGCGTCACGCCGCAGCGCACCGTCTTGCTGGCCGCGTCGTTGTTGGGTCTCGGCATGTTGCCGCAGGCGTTGCAGCGGCCCGACTCCACCCACCTCGCCTGGGGTTCGTGCGTTTCGTTCGCGCTCCTCGCAGCGTTGCTGGCCGACGTCACCACCGCGGTGCGCCCCCGCTGGGTCGGCCTCCGCCGCGATGCTCTCATCGCGGGAGTGATCGCCCTGTCGATGTTGATCGTGATGCCCTTCTACACGTTCCGCACCTACCTGCTGTACAGCAGGATCTCGGTCGGCAACAGGGTCGGCGGCTACGAGGTCAGCCGGGACGATCGCAACTTCTGGTTCGGAAACGTGCCGCTCCAGGTCGCCAGTCAGGCCGCGATCGACGAACTCGATCGGGTGAGCACACCGGGCGAGCGCCTGCTGGTGGGGCCCGCCGACCTGAGCCGCACGATCTACAGCGATGTGGCCTTCTACTTCATGTTCCCCGAGCTCGAACCAGCCACGTACTTCATCGAGATGGATCCGGGTCTGGCCGATGACGAAGGTTCGAGCCTTGCGAACGATGTGGCGTCGGCCGACTGGTTGATCCTGACCAACTTCTGGACCGGGTGGTACGAACCGAACGCGTCGAGCAACTTCGGGAGCGAGGCGCCCAACGAGGTGGTGGCCACCCAGTTCTGTCTGGTGGGCAACTACGAGAACGCTCTGGTGTTGCTGTACCGGAAGTGCACGCCGGGCGAGTCCCCTGGCGGTATCAGCCCCGCTGGCATCGGGATCGGCGCGCAACGTCGGGCCAGCCTCGAGCGCGAGCTCGCCAAGAACCCCTGACCAGCCGCCACCCGAACCCCAGCCGCCACCCGAGTCCCAGCCGCCACCCGAGTCCCACAGCGTCCACCCGAGTGTCCACGTCCACCCCGGGCGGCGTGTGCCACTCGGATGCCCTCCACCGCGATGGATCTGACCCGCCCGCGCTGAGGCCGTCTCGCTACGGTCGTCGATCGATGTCGGTCACCAGCCCACGCAGATCCCACGAACCTGTGGAGGCACAGGCGTGGTGGGGACTGGTGTTGGCATCGGCCACCTCGATGGCCGTCGGCATCGCCGCGACCGCGGTCAACGTGGTGTTTCCGACGATCGAAGCAGCGTTCGACGGTGCCAGCCGGACGGCGCTCTCGTGGGGCATCACCGGATACAGCATCGCGCTCTCCTCGTTGATGTTGGTAGGCGGACGGCTCGCCGATCGTGCGGGTCGCCGTCGGATCTTCGTCATCGGCGTGGCTGCCTTCTGCGCCGCATCGATCGCCCTGGCCCTTGCTCCCGTGGCCTGGGTGTTCGTCGCCGCTCGGCTCGGCCAAGCGATGGGTGCGGCGCTCGCCAGCCCCGCATCGCTGAGCCTCGTCCTCGAGCGGTTCCCTGCGTCCCGCCGGCCGAGCGCGATCGCGACGTGGACCGGGCTCGGCACGCTGGGCGCCGCGATCGGACCGTCGTTCTCCGCCGTCGTGTCCGAGCAGTTCGGATGGCGGTGGGTGTTCGTCGTGCCTCTCGTGTTCACGATGTCGGCCCTGTTCCTCGCCACCCGGCTCCTCCCCCAAGGTCGGCCGACGGTCGAAGCCCCGGGCCGCCTCGACGTGCTCGGCTCGGTGATCGGCACCCTCGGTGTCGCCGCGGTCGCTGCAGCCATCACCGAAGGGCCGCACCTGGAGTCGGATCTCCCTTCGTGATGGGCTGTGTGGTCGTCGCGGCGATCCTGCTCCCCTGGTTCGTGTGTCGTTCGCTCGCCCACCCCGAACCGTTGCTGGACCTGCGGTTGCTGCGCGAGCCGAACATCACCGCCGTGAACCTGGTGAACATCGGCGTGTCCGGCGCAGGCACCGCCAGCTGGCTGCTCTATCCGCTGTTCATGGTGCAGCATTGGGGCTACTCGGTGACACGGGCGGGTCTTGCCCTCACGCCGTTCCCGATCGTTGCGTCGATCACCGGGGTCATCGCTGGCGGGTCTCGGAACGAATCGGGATCAGACGCGTGATCGGCTACGGCGCGCTCCTCCCCGCCCTCGGCATGCTGTGGCAGAGCACACAGCTGGGAGCTGAACCCAACTACTGGACCGGCATCCTGCCCGGTGCCGTGTTGTTCAACATCGGTTTCGGCATCATCTACGCCCCGACGACCGCGCTGGCCTTGCGGAGCGTCGCCGAGCCGCAGATGGGTCAGGCCACCGCCATGCTCAGTTCGCTTCGGTACCTCGGTGCGGGACTCGGCGTCGCGACGGTGATCTCGATCATCGGCAACGACGACGTCGTGTCGATCGCGGCGTTCCACCGAGCCCTCTTCGCCGCTGCGTTGATGGCGTGCATGGCCGGCGCCGCGATATTGGTCGGCCTGCGAGCTCCGCGTCCCTCGACGGGGCCGACCGGGTGACCCGAGTGCCTGCTGCCACCCCGGGGTGTTCGCTGACACTCGATTCGAACGTGTGGGACTCGGGCGGGCGTGTGGGACTCGGGCGGGCGGGCGTGTGGGGTGGTCAGCCGAGGGGGAGTCTGCGCCAGATCGGGCCGGGGACGTGGCGGAGCGCGCTGAAGACGTACCGCAGGATGCCGGGAGCCCACACCGTGCGACGGCCGCTGCGCAATGCGTTAGCGGTCACCTCGGCGACCTTGTCGGGCGAGCACGCGAAGGGTGCCGCCTTCATCCCCTTCGTCATCGCCGAGTGCACGAAGCCCGGCCGCACCACCAGCACCCTGGCGCCGGTGCCCTCGAGCGAATCGCCCAGACCCTGGGCGAAACCATCGAGGCCGGCCTTGGTGGCGCCGTAGACGAAGTTGGCCTTGCGTACCCGCTCGCCCGCGACGCTGCTGAGCACGACCAGCGTTCCGTGACCCTGCGTTCGCAGGCGATTCGCCACCGCAACGCTGGCCGAGATCGCCCCGGTGAAGTTCACGTGAGCGAGCGCAGCGGCGCCCTCGACGTCGCTGCCCGTCGCCTCGCCGTTGCCGAGTTGGCCGAACGCGAGCACAACCACATCGAGATCCCCGTGGGCTGCGACGATCTCGGCGATCACACGCTCGTGCGATGCCGTATCGGCGGCGTCGAAGTGCACGACCGAGGCGTCGATCGCATCCGTGCGCAGCGCCGCTGCTGCCTGCTCACCGTTGGCGATGTCGCGACATGCCAGGACGACCGAGCGCGTGACGGGGCTGAGCAACCGATGCGCGATGGCCAGCCCGATCTCGCTCGTCCCGCCGAGCACGACGATGTTCTGCGGTTCACCGAATGCGTTGTCCATGATCGTTCCAGTCGAGCGAGTGAGGCGGGGTGCGGGGGTGGGTGCGAGTGCGTCAGGCGTCGCCGGCGAGGTGCAGGCGACGGCCGAGGTCGCTCTGCCACACCCCCAGCGGGTCGACCCGGCGGCGGACGGCCTGCCATTCGGCCAGCCGCGGATACCCGCTGCGGATGGTCTCGGGCACGGTGTGCGCGTCCTTGGCGAAGTAGTTGCGACCGCCGGCGCCGAGCACCATGTCGTCGAGGCCGTGCAACAGTGCCGCGAGGTCGGGAGCACCACCTGGCATGTCAAGGGCGAGCGTCCATCCGGCCTGGGGGAAGCTGAGCGGCGCGGCATTGCCCTCGCCGAAGCGCTTCAACACGGCAAGGAAGCTGGCCGCACCGCTGGCCGCGACCCGCTCGACGATTCGCCGCATCGCGTCCTCTTGGCCGAAGGGCACCACGAGCTGGTACTGCACCAGACCGGGCCGGCCGTACAGGCGGGGCCACTGACCGACCATGTCGAGCGGGTGGAAGAACGAGCTGATGCTCTCGATGCCACCGATCTTGCGCTTGGGTGCCTTGCGGAACCAAAGCTCGTTGAAGGCGGCGACCGTGACGTGGTTCAACACCCCGGGCCGCGGGATGATCGGGGGAACCGAGACCAGCTGATCGGGTGCGTACGCCAACGGGTCGGACTGGTGCTTGGCGGCCAGTTGATCGAACCGTGCATGGTCGCCACGGGTGAGCACGCTGCGGCCCAGGTGGCTGCCCTTGGCGGCCAGATCGATCCAGGCGACGCTGTAGCGATGGGCGTCGTCATCGCCGTCGGACATCGTCTCCATCAGCGTGTCGAGGTCGGGGAGGCGATGCGTG
>JAYSLK010000675.1:0-2218 GCA_043725585.1 Actinomycetota bacterium | reverse complement strand
TCTGCTGAACGCGCTCAGCTCGCAGTTGCCGGTGAACGATCGCGTGATCACGCTCGAGGACACCGCCGAGCTGCATCTCCGATCGGCACACGTGCTTCGCCTCGAGACGCGATGCCCCGATGTCGAGGGCCTGTCGGCCATCGACATGACCATGCTCGTGCGGACGGCGCTCCGGCTGCGGCCCGACCGGCTGATCATCGGCGAGATACGCGGCGACGAATCCGTCGACCTCGTTCAGGCACTGAACACCGGGCACGACGGCTCGCTCGCGACGCTGCACGCCAACTCTGCAGCCGATGCCCTTGCACGGCTCGCGTCTCTCGTGGTGCGCGCTGCGCCGGGCTGGCCGCTCGACGACGTACGCGCACAGATCGCTCGGTCGATCGACGTGGTGGTGCACATGGAGCGCAGCGACGGTGACCGCTACGTCCAACACGTCGCGGAGGTCGATCCCGAGGACACTTTGGTACACCTGTTGGTCGACCGAGAGGCCGTCCATCGTCCCTTGACGCGCCGACGCGCGTGAGGTGGCTCGCCGTTGCCGCTTTCGTCGCGCCAACCCTTGCGGCCGTCGGTGTGGTGCTCGCGTTCTGGGCGGGCGTCGCCACAGGCGCGTCTCGGCATCCAGACCGACGACACGATCTCCACCAACGCACGACGGCTGCGCTCGATCTCGTCGACGTGATCGAACTGATCGCCCGCGAGGTTCGGTCAGGTCGCGGCGTTCGCGACGCGCTCACCGACGCCCTCCGATCTGCACCGTCGCTGCTGCCCGAGTCGCTCGCAGCGCTCGATCGTCGGGCGCCCCTGCTCGAGTCGATCACAGCGCAGGTTCCATGCGGCGACGAGCGCGACCTGCTCTCCCATGCGCTCCGAGTCGGCGCCCAGCACACCCACGTGCTGCCGGACGTGCTCGACCGCACCGCATCACTCGTCCGGGAACGACGCACATGGCGGCGCGAACGCGAGGCTCAGGCCGCCCAGGCGCGCTCAAGCGCCTTATTGCTCACGATCCTTCCGCTGGCCTTCGCCGGGTGGGGAACGCTGACCAGCGCGTCGGTCCGTGCCGCATATGCGTCGTCGGCCGTCGCGGCCGCGGTGGCGGGGTTCGGCGTGTGTCTCAACGCGGCCGGCTGGTTGTGGATGCGTCGATTGGTGAGGGCGCGGTCGTGACCACTGTCCCGGTCGTCGCGACGGCGCTGCTGGCGATGTCAGCCGTGCTGATGACATCCGGTCTCGCGCGACCCTTCCGAGGCGTCCGCGCCCTGACCACCCAGCCGCTTCCCCGGCGCCACATCGTGCGAGTTCCGCGGTGGTTGCCGGCACTCAGCCGACGACGGCGGGAGGCGCGGCTCGATCACGCCATGCCCGACCTGCTCGACCTCTTGGTGGTCACCCTGCAAGCAGGTCTCCCCGCACCCGCGGCCTTCGTGGCACTGGCACCACACGTGAGTCCGGTGGTCGCCCCCGCCATCGTGAGCGTGCTCGACCGGTGCTCGCACGGTGAGCGTTTCGTCGACGCCCTCGACGGTCTCGTCGACCACCTCGGCACCCGCGCACTCGGGCTGGTTGCGGCCATCGGTGCAGCAGAGCGCTCCGGCCTACCGTTGGCACCCACGGTCGACCGAATCGCCGATGACGCTCGGTCGCACCGACGTCGATCGGCCGAGATCGATGCGCGACGCCTGCCGGTCAGGCTCGCCCTGCCCCTCGTGTGCTGCACCCTGCCGTCGTTCGTCTGCATCGCCATCGGCCCCGTGCTCGTCGGAGCCCTCACCTCGCTGCGCTCCATGTGAGCAGGCCCACCGTCACCTCGTTGCCACCCCAGTTCCACGTCGGCACGACCACCCCTGAGAGAAGGCACCAATGACCAAGTTCCTGTTGCGCCACTACGTCCGCGCAGCCATCGCCGTCGCACTGCTCGACGACGCGCCACACACCCGCCCCGACCACGATCCCGGCGATCCCGACGATCCCGACGCGCGTGAGCGATCGCTCCGCCGCCGAGACGCCGGCCAGGCCACCACCGAGTACGCACTCGTCATGCTCGGCGCCGCCGCCGTCGCGCTGCTCGTCGTCACCTGGGCCACGGCCGGCGGCGGCGCCGGCCGCATCGGCAGGCTGTTCGATCGGGTGATCGATGCCGTGCTCAGCCGAGTGTGAAGTGACGAATCACGCGCAGCCAAGGGCATCCGACCGCGGGCAGGCCGTCGTCGAG
>JAYSLK010000674.1:0-7390 GCA_043725585.1 Actinomycetota bacterium | reverse complement strand
CCCCGCCCGCTGAACGATCACCCCGGAACCAACAACCCGCCAACCCAGCTCGTCACGACGCGCCCATCACCGAGACTTCTTCAGGGGCAAGTAGCTAGTGCTCTGACCGCACTGGTTGGTGGGTCGCGTCCAGCACTTGCGGGTTGGGGCCGCGCAGACTTGGTGGATGGCTGAACGTGGGCGGGTGGCCGTCCCCGCCTGATCACGACTGACCGCGAGTTGATCGTCACGACCGCCAAGTCCTGTCCGACCGCGCTGGGTCAACCGTTCACGCATTGGTCGGTCCGCAAGTTCGCCGGCGTACCATGGGATCGAGAGCCGTGGGGTGCCGCATGCCGAGGGCCGGCAACTCGTCGACGATTAGATTGGCCATGACGAGAGGCCGGTATCTCACATGACGTACAGACTCGGGATCGATGTCGGAGAGCGTGTCAGCGATTGGGTGGCGTTGGGCCAGGAACGTGGTGTCGATTCACCGCTGGCCAGCGGAACTGTCGACTCCGTCGCTGCCCTGATCGATGGTGTCGTTCTCGCCGGCTCGCAGGTCGCCTCCGCCGATCGGTCCAGCGTTCATCACGTGGCCACGGGGTTCGCCCGACGTCTCGGGGACGCCGAGCCGATCATGGTCGGGGGCACGCCGTACGGTGCGGAGTCGCTGGTCGGCCATCTCGTGGCGTCGATCGTGAGCGATGCACGGTCGAAGCTGGGATCTGACCCCGGCGCGGTCGTGTTGGTGCACGATGACGATCTCGACGACTATCGCCGCAGCCTCTGGGCAGAGGCCGGCCGGCTCGCCGGCATTCCGCTTGCTCAGCTGACGCTGCTGTCTCGGACCGAGGCGCTGGCGCAGTCGGTCGCAGCTGGTGTTGGTGGTCTGAACGCAGCCGCAGGCGCCGCCAAGGTCGGGTGGGCACGTCATCCGGGTCTGCCCGGGCCCGAGTCCACGAGCGCCCTCGGTGCTGCTGCCGCCGGGGCAGGGGTGGCCGCTGCCGGCGGAGGGATCCTCGCCGCGACGGTGCTCGGCGGAGGCGAGGCGATCGCCGCCGCGCCTGCGGGCGTCGCAGGTCTCGGCCCGGTTGGATCACCCTTGGCGGGTCCGGCGGGCAGCCCGTTGTCGCCTCCGGCTGGTCCTGCGGGTCCGGCGGGCAGCCCGTTGTCGCCTCCGGCCGGTCCGACCGGGACCCCGTTGTCGCCTCCGGCTGGTCCTTCGGGTCCGGCAGGCAGCCCGTTGTCGGCGCCGCCCGGTCCGACGGGCACACCGCTCGGGACCGTGGCCAGGAAGGGGGCGGTCGAAGTAGCCAAGCGCTCGTACCGCATCCCGATCCTCGCCGGATCGATCGTCGGCGCCGGTCTCATCGCCGGTGTCGCCGTGCTCGCCGCCGGCGGGGACGATCCCGTGTCAGCGCCGTCGACCACCGTGGTCGTCGACGTCAGCGATGGCGTCAGCAACACTGGTGCGACGTCCGCCACGACACAGGACACGACCGAGAGTGGCGTCGTCGAGCCCACGGCACCCGCCTCGACGGCACCCGCGGTGAGCGCGCCCTCGGCATGCACGCTGGGGAGTTGGGTGATGGACAACGATTCGTTCGCCGCGATCTGGGCCGCCACCGCTGCCGGCGAAGGAGTTGCAGCCACCCTCGCCTCGGTGACAGGGACCGTGACGGTCGAGGTGGACGAGAACGGGTTGTGGACGAGCACTTACTCGGACTGGGGCTTCTCCATCGGCGCCGAGGGTGTCGTGGTCTCACTGTCGATCACAGGGAGCGATACGTCGTCCGGATCGTTCGCCGACGACGGGTCCTTCACGTTCACCGAGGCGGCCACCAACACCGTCGTGACGATGACTGCCATCGTCGACGGGGTGAGTGTGCCGGTTCCGCCGCAGGCGGACACGCGATCGGTGTTCATGGGCGTCGGCACCTACGTGTGTGAGGGCGACACGATGACCGTCACCACCGCGGACAACCCCGGCCCGATCGTCATGAACCGCGCGGCATGAGCGCCTACGCACTGGGTGTCGACCTCGGCACCACGTACACCGCCGCTGCCGTCGCCCGTGGTACCACCGCGGAACCCCTTCCGCTCGGGACAGACGCGGCTCAGGCCCCGTCGGTCGTGTTGATCCGCGAGGACGGTGAAGTTCTGGTCGGCGACGCCGCCGAACGGCGCGCGGTGACCGAGCCGACCCGCGCCGCCCGCGAGTTCAAACGTCGGCTCGGTGACCCGGTACCGATGGTGATCGGCGACGCGACATACCCGGTCGAGTCGTTGATGGCGCACCAATTGCGTGACGTCGTCCGGCGCGCGACCGAGCAAGAAGGGGAGGCGCCGAGCATCGTGGTGCTGACGCATCCGGCGAACTACTCCGACTACAAGACGGATCTCCTTCGCCGAGTGGCTGCAGAGGCGGGGCTGTCCGCCGAGCAACTGTTGATCGTCACCGAGCCGGAGGCGGCTGCGATCGCCTACTCGCGGCAAGCCCGAATCGATACCGGCGAGATCGTCGCGGTGTACGACTTCGGTGGTGGGACGTTCGACGCCGCGCTGGTGCGCCGAACCGACGACCGGTTCGAGCTGATCGGCGTGCCCGAGGGAATGGAACGTCTCGGCGGGATCGACTTCGACCAAGCGGTGCTGGCACACGTCGACGCGACCTTGGCCGGTCTGGTGTCCGGCGCCGATCGGAACGATCCGTCGACCAGGCCCGCCCAGGCCCGTCTGCGGTCTGACTGCCGTCGGGCCAAGGAAGCCTTGTCGACCGACAGCGACACCACGATTCCCGTCTCGTTGCCGGGTGTGCAAACCGAGGTACGGCTCACCCGCGACGAGTTCGAGTCGATGGTTCGCCCACGCGTCGGCGACACCGTCAAGGCACTGGAGCGTGCCGTCGCCTCAGCCCACCTGGAGATGGATCAGGTCACCCGCATCCTGCTCGTGGGTGGGACCTCGCGAATGCCGATCGTGGCCGAGATGTTGCGCGGCGCCACCGGCCGGCCGGTCGCACTCGACGCCCATCCGAAACTCGCGATCGCCGTCGGCGCGGCCCTCGTGGGTACGAGCGCGATTCGTCAACCGGTGACGGTGCCGACCGGGGCGGCCGCAACCCCGGTCTGGCAGCCGCCCACTCGGGTGCCAGTTCTGCCGGCCGAGGTGATCGGTAAGGAGGGCGGCGGCCGTCGCAAGGGGCTTCTCATCGGCGCGGTCGGTGGGGGGATCGGGATCGTTGCCGTCATCGCTGCCCTCACACTCGGAGGCGGCGGCGACGATTCGCCCTCCGGAGACGGCGTCGTTCCGCAGCCGACATCGATTCCTGCGGTGACGACCGCGCCAGCGACTGCATCGACGCCAGAGCCGACGGCATCGGTCGCCGAGTCGACGCCGCAGGCGGTCGACACGACGATCGCTACCCCTGTCGGTCGCGGTGTCGCTGCGATCGTGTCAGGTGTACCCACGGGACCGTCGCCACTCAGTGACATTCGGGCGATCACCGTCGACCCGCAAGGTGCGGTGTACGTGGTCGGGGCCGATGCGGCGGTCGTGAGGATCGGCGCCGGCGTGGCGACCCTGATCTCGAACGCAAATGCAGCGCTCGGCGTACCTGGTGGCATCGCCGTGACGTCCGACGGCACCGTGTTGCTCTCGACGCCGGCCGGGGTCCAGTCGATCGTCGGAGGCGGTCCACCCGCCCTCGTGCTCGACGCCGCAACCGCCGGTCTCGGCGCGACCCCTGGCCCGATCACGCTCGATGGTGTCGGCAACCTCTATCTCGCAGACAACGACACGCACCGCATCATCCGCCGTGGTGCCGATGGCGCGCTGAGCCTCATCGCCGGGTCAGGCGTGGCGGCCGCTCCCGGCCCGCTCGTCGGCGACGGAGAACCGGCCGGATCTGTGCCGATCGGCACGATCACCGGACTGGTGATCGATCCTGCCGGAAACCTGTTGTTCGCCGATTCCACAGCTCTGGCGATCCGGCGTGTGGCTGTTGACGGGACCCTGTCGACCATTGCCGGCGGTGGCGCGACACCCGTGAGCGCCGCCGACGGAACGTTGATCGCCGATGGTGCTGCGGCGAACACAATCGCATTTCTCGCACTCGATGGCGTGACCGTCGACGCCTCGAGTCGCGTCTATGCCACCGACTCGCGGAGCGGGGCAATCGTGCGCGTCGGTGCCGATGGCACCGTCGAAATCTTGATCGCTCGCCAGACCGGGGTCGAACCGATCGACGGTGTCGCGGCCAGCGACAGCGCCGTCACTACCGTCGGTGGTGTCACGAGCGATCGGGTGAACGTGCTCTACTTCGAAGACGGCGCGAGTCTTCGGGCGCTTCCGATCGGCTGACGAACGCCGTCTCGATCACATCGAATCGGGCGACGCTCGATCGGCAGCACCGGCGTAGACGTGCTCGAGCGTGCGTGCGGCGACGTCGCACACCTCGACCAGGGACGGGTCGGCGAGCGGGTCGGTGGCGAGGGTGCGCCAACGGCCAATTCCGGCGAGTGCTGCGCTTCGCACCGCCTCGGGAGTGGCGGCTGCATCGAGACCCAGCAACAACGGAAGAGCCTGACCCGACAGGAGCTGATCGAGTTCTTCACGAACCCCGTCTTCCAAGACCACAGCGCCGGACCCGACGAGGTGGGCGGCTCGGACCTGGGCGAACTCGACCGTCGTCGCCTCGATCTGCTCGACTCGACGTTCGATCTCGGCGGCTGCCGCCGGGTCGGTGTCCCTGAGCGTACGCGCGATCGATCGAAGCGCGGTGAGCCCCGAACGTGCCTGCAAGACCCGCGCCCGTGGTGCGAATCGCCGCGAAATCAACTCACGGAGGGCGATCAGCCCTGATCGTTGCACGAGGATCGGTCCGAGCAGGGCAGCCGTCGTCGCGCGGCCGGACCGCACCTCGTCGACCGCCAAACGGATCCCGAACATGCCGAACCGAGCCAGCAGCTCGCGCCGCGACTCGACGGTCAGTTCGGAACTCGAAAGCTCGCAGAACTGGTCGGCCGACATCAACATCGTTGCCAACGTGGCCGGATCGGTGGCCGCAAGCATGCGCAGGGCAGCGACTTCGTCCTCGCGGAGGGTCAAACCGGTCTCTGCCAACAACCCGGCGAGCGGCACCACGGCCGCGCACAACCCGCGCAACTGCGGGTCGACCTCGTACCGGTGGGCGATCCGAGCCGATGACTCCATCGCGTCGGCCCGTCCGGCGCCGATCTCGTCGGCGCGACTGAGGACTGCGACGGCATTGACCGGGGACGCGGCGGTGACCGAGCGGTCCATGAATGCATCGAGGAACGCGATGTCGGCGCGGTGGGCATGCCGAATCAGGTAGATGACGGCGTCGGCATCGCTCGGCCTGTCGGGGTCGGCTTCCAGGAAGTCGCGCGTCCGACGCGAGTTCTCGTCATTGATGCTGGCGAGACCGGGCGTATCGATCAGCGTGATCGAATCGAGCGCCGATGTCGGCCACGACACCTCGATCGTCTCGACGTCTCGTTCGTTGAGCGTCCCGAGCTTGATGTCGAGCGAACCTCCCGACCGGGCGAAGGCGAGTGACTCGTGGCGACCGTCACGAAGGTGGGCGACGACCTCGTATCCAGGACCGCGGCGATAGCGACTGACGATCTTGGTGCATTCGCCTGCGTCGGTCGGTGCGAGCCGCTCGCCGACCAAGGCGTTCAGCAGTGTCGACTTGCCGGCTTTCACCCGACCGGCGATCGCTACCTGCAGCGGCCCGCCGAGTCGATCCACGACCGCCTGCGCCTGCTCGCGAACCGTCACCGGCGCCGCGGAGGCACAGATCTGGCGCGCGACGGCCGCGACCTCGTCGGCGACGCTGGATCGCGCCGGCGCGGTCACCGAGCGACCCTCGCGAGATCGGCCTCGTGCTTGGCCAGTGTGTTGATCTGCGACACCAGGTCGGCCTGGCGCCTGGTGCGGTCTTGAGCCGATGATTGTGCGTCGGTCTGTGCCCGCGTCGCGGTCTCGGTGTAGGTGCGCACGAGTTCGGTGATGCGCGCGGTGAACTCGTCTCGAAGATCGCGTTGGATCTCCCGGATCAGATTGCCGATCTGATTTCCCATCTCGAACTGCACGTCGTCGAGGAACTGGCGGACCTGGCTCCGTGCGGCTTGTCGGCGGGCTGCGATCTTGCGCTTGCGATCGTCGGCGAGCCCCATCCCACCGAACACCGCGCCGATCCCGAGCAACACCGGGTTGGAGGCGATCAACACGCCGGCGGCGGTGGGCAGGAACGTCCCGAGCATGCCGAACATGTAGATCCCGCCCTGCGCGCCGCGGATCGTGGTTATCGACGTCGTGAACGCCTTCTTCCCACCCGATGCATCCTGTTCGAGCGCCTTGCCCTGCCACATCTCGGTGACATCGAAGCTGGCACCGATCGGTGACAGTTCGGCGAGATCGAGGTGCTCGTCGCGAAGCAGTCCGACCACTTCGGCCCGGATGTCGTTGCGGCCCTTCTCGAGGTCGACGAACACATTGGTGACCTCGTCGGCGACGACGGTCTGGATGTACCGCGCCAGTTCGTCCCACTCGTCGCCCTTCGTCAGGGTCTCGATCCGTTCGTCCATCATCCGCGAGATGTTGCGGCTCGCGCCGCGGAATCGGTAGTTGACGTTGTTCGACAGGTCGGATACGTGGTCGCCGACCAGCAGGTTCCACTTGGCGGCGGGGCCGCGCAAGAACTCGAGCCGAGTCTTGGCCTGCTCGAGGGCGGCGAGCGCCTCGGCCGCCGTCGCCGGATCCGCCAGGATCCCCTGCTCGGCGCGCAGACCGGCCAAGACCTGGCCGATGATCGCTTGCACATCACCGACAGAACGCCGCGTGGCAGACGCCTTGGCCGGTCCCACGACGTCGTCGCTGAGGTGCTTGACGACATCGGGGATGCGACTCAACTCGTTGAGCGACTTGTCCTTGCGTTGGAGCGCCTCGTTGCGCAGTGCACTGCTGACGGCGACCATCGCCGGCGAGAAACCGGCGTTCTGGAAATGACCCCGGTTGAGGTCCATGATCCGCTGCCAGTTGGGGTAGAGGTCGATCTTGGTCTGCGCGAACAGAACGGTAGGGCACAGGTCGGTGGCGTGCCGCAAGAACTCGACTTCTGGTGCGCTCAGTTCGGCCGAGGCGTCACTGACGAAGATCAGCCCGTCGGCGAACGGCAAGAAGCTCAGCGTGGCCGCGGCGTGACCGGCACCGAGTCCACCCATTCCTGGTGTGTCGACGATCACGAGGCCTTGTTTGAGCAAAGGGCTGGCGACGACGATGTCGACCCGTTCGACCCGCTTGTGGTTGCCGGGATTGCCGGCTTCGCTGACCCAGTCACCAACCTGGTCGATCGGAATCGTCTCGGTCGTGGGCGGAT
>JAYSLK010000673.1:0-2919 GCA_043725585.1 Actinomycetota bacterium | reverse complement strand
GTGGCTCGATGCCGACCCGACCAACGACCAGGTTCCACCGCAGCGCCACCTCACGGTCGGATGGGGTCGCGACTACTTCGATGTCACACCGGTGCGCGGTGTGGTCATCGGGCCCACTGCGATGCAGTGGCTGTCGGTCGGCGTGGACGTGACGAGCGAAGAAGTCGACTGAGCACGGCGCTCGGCTCTGGGGTAGCCCGACGGAGCCGTCCGATTTCCGCTAGTCAACCGCGGCTCGACGGACCACACTGATCGATGTGCACGACGAACAGCGCTATGTGGCAGTCCAGAGCCGCGACAGCAGGTTCGATGGGTGGTTCGTGACCGCCGTCCACACCACCGGCATCTACTGCCGGCCCTCGTGCCCGGCCACGACGCCCAAACGGAAGAACATCTCGTTCTTCGCCACTGCGGCCGCTGCCCAGCAGCATGGGTTTCGGGCATGCAAGCGGTGTCGCCCTGATGCATCGCCCGGCTCGCCGGAATGGAACGGCCGTGCCGACGTGGTGGCGCGCGCGATGCGTCTGATCGCCGACGGGATGATCGACCGCGAAGGGGTGAAGGGACTCTCCCGGCGGCTCGGCTACAGCGAGCGGCACCTGAATCGGCTGCTCACCGACGAGCTCGGCGCTGGGCCACTGGCGGTTGCGCGGGCACAGCGAGCACAGACCGCGCGCACGTTGATCGAGACCACCTCGATTCCCATGACCGATGTGGCGTTCGCTGCGGGATTCTCCAGCATTCGGCAGTTCAACGACACCGTGCGCGAGGTGTTCGCGACGTCACCCTCTCAGCTGCGGGCCGATCGACTGCGGCGGGAACGGCGGTCGTCGTCAGCCGGCGTCCACTCAGGGGCGATCGTGCTCCGGCTGCCGGTGCGCGGCCCGTTCGATGCCGATGGCGTGTTCTCGTTCGTCGGTCAGCGGGCCGTTCCCGGCGTCGAGAGCTGGGACGGCACGAGCCTTCGACGCACGCTGCGGCTTGCGGGCGGCCCCGCGATCGTGAACCTGCGCGCCGACGGTCCTGACGCCGTGGCATGCACGCTCTGGCTGACGTCGGTCGCCGATCTGCAGTCAGCGGTGCAGCGATGCAGGCGTCTGCTCGATCTCGATGCCGATCCTGTGGCGGTCGATCGTCGGCTCGGAGAGGATCCGCTGCTGGAGCGCCTCGTGCGTGCCCGTCCGGGACTTCGCTCGCCTGGCTGTGTCGACGGTGCGGAACTGTTGGTCCGTGCCATCCTCGGCCAACAGGTGTCTGTCGCCGGTGCTCGCACGATTGCGGGCCGGCTCGCGGCGGTCGCGGGAGAGCGTGTGCATCTCATCACCGACACGCTCGCCGATGGATCGCCGAACGTCGCCAATCTGTTGTTCCCGTCGGCGGCGGCCCTTGCCGACCTCGACCCGGCATTGCTCCCGATGCCCGCAGCGCGCCGGCGAGCCCTCCTCGGAGCGTGTCGCGCCATCGCCGATGGTGATCTGGTGATCGATCCGGGCGCCGACCGAGACGCACTCCGGGCGCGGCTGGTGGATCTGCCCGGTATCGGGCCCTGGACCGCGCAGTACGTCGCGATGCGGGCGTTGGGTGACCCCGATGTGTTCATGCCCACCGACCTCGGCGTGCGCCATGCCATCGAGCGCCTCGGCCACGATGGCTCGCCGGCCGCGGCCAGCGAGCTCGCCGCACAGTGGAGCCCGTGGCGTTCATATGCGCTCCACCATCTCTGGCACTCGCTGTCGGCGCCCTCGGTGGACGACGGCGGCGCTCGATGAACGACGGCGGCGCTCGGAAACCGCACCGTCACCGCCGGTCTGCGGACCGGGTTCCCCCAGCCGGCACCGCCGGCACCGTCGAAAGGATCCGCTGATGATCAGCACCATCACCACGACCACGATGTCGTCGCCGGTTGGCGAACTGACCATCGGCGCCACCCGGCGCGGCCTGCGTTACGTGCTGTGGCAACGCGAATCCCGCCCCATCGCGGGGGCGCTCGACGGCCGCGACGAGGGCAACGAGCGTTCCGGTGCCGCCGCGATCTCCGAGATCCTCGACGCGACCCGAGCCCAGCTCGAGGAGTACTTCGCCGGGTCGCGCACCGAGTTCGAACTCCCGCTCGACCCGATCGGCACCTCGTTCCAGCTGGCCGCCTGGCAGGTGTTGCGCACCATTCCGTACGGCAGCACCATGAGCTACGGCGAGCAGGCTCGCTCGCTCGGCGATCCGAACAAGGCGCGAGCGGTGGGAGCTGCGAACGGTCGAAACCCGATCAGCATCATCGTGCCGTGCCACCGGGTGGTCGGGTCCAACGGCTCGCTCACCGGGTTTGCCGGAGGCATCGATTCGAAGGCATGGCTCCTCGACCACGAACGTCGCGTGATCGCAACCGGATGATCCGTCGGCGCACTCCTGCCCAACGTGGTTCCATCCGGCTGATTCGTGGCACCCGTGCACCCACACGCGCCGAAGCGTCGGCGGCGACCCGTGTGTTGATCAGACGCGGTTGCGCGCCTTGGCAGCCTGCTCGCGGCGAGCCCTCGCCTCGGCCTGCTTGCGATCCTTGGCGGCCTTGCGGCGAGCCTTGGTTTCGTCGTCGGCTTCACGGCTCAACACCACCGGCGCAGGTGGCTCCGGAGCCGGCGGCAACCCGATCAGGTCGTCTTGCTTGAGCACGCGGCTGAGCATCACCGAGGCCGCTGCCTCGCCGGCGACGGAGGCGGCGAGCGTGAGCCGCACGACTGCGAGGCCATGCTTGTCGATCTGCGCCGGCAACACCGCCTGCAGGTTCTCCTCGCTCGGGTTGTCGCTGTTCTCGCCCAGCTCGGTGATGAAGTCGGCCAGGCACGGATCGGTGAGCACCGTGGCGACCTGTTCGAGCCCGCCACTCATCCGGCCGCGGGCGACGGCAGCGCGCAGTCCGACGAC
>JAYSLK010000672.1:0-4096 GCA_043725585.1 Actinomycetota bacterium | reverse complement strand
CGGATCGTCTCCGCGGGCATCGTGTTGACGGTATCCGGTCCGATGAGCTCCGCCACGTACAGAATGTCGCTGTAGTCGGGGTTCTTGGTGGACGTCGAGGCCCACAGACAGCGCTGTGTGCGCGCGCCGTGTGCGGCAAGCGCCTCCCACCGCGGACCGGCGAAGAGCTCCTGAGCGCGGGCGTACGCGAGCTTCGCGTTGGCGACGGCGAGCTTGCCTTTGAGGTGGTCGTGGCCTCCGATCGCGTCGAGACGCTTGTCGGCCTCGGTGTCCACGCGCGAGACGAAGAAACTCGCCACCGAATGCACCGTCGCCGGATCACCGCCGTCCTCGACCAGGCGCTCGAGGCCGGCGATGTACGCTTCGATGACCTCGGCGTGCCGCTCGAGGGAGAAGATCAGCGTGATGTTGATACTGCGTCCGCGGGCGATCATCTCCTCGATGGCGGCGAGGCCGGGCTTGGTGGCCGGGATCTTGACGAGCAGGTTCGGCTTGTTGATCTCGGTGTGCAGGCGCATGGCCTCGTCGAGCGTCGCCTCGACGTCGAACGCGAACGTGGGATCGACCTCGATCGACACGTACCCGTCGCCGCCCTCGGTGGCCTCCCAGATGGGGTGCAGCAGGTCACAGGCGTCGGCGACATCGCGCGATGCGAGGGCGACGAAGATCTCCTTGGGGTCCTGTGTGCGGCGGAGCACCTCACTGAGCTGCTCGTCGTAGGCGTGCCCCTCGGCGAGCGCCTTCTGGAAGATCGTGGGGTTGGACGTCACGCCCACGACCGCATCGTCGCGTGTCATCCGTTCGAGCTCCCCGCTCTCCAGCAGGTTGCGCGACAGGTTGTCGATCCACACGCTCTGTCCGAGCGCAGAGAGTCGTTGAAGGGGAGAGCTGGCCACGGGTTCCTCCAGAGATTCGATCCTCAGGGAGCGTAGCGCCTCGCGGAGAACCGTGACGCAGTCTGAAGCGACGGTCGTTCGCGCACCCCGGGACGACCTTCCCGACACCCGAGAACCGTCTGGGCGAGCGGGTTCCCGGCCAGCCCGATCAACGTTCGCTTGACGGTGCATCCTTTCTCGAAGAGAGGAAGTGATGCACGTCTGGTGTCCGATCGCTCGGAGGCATTACCGAGGAAGCGCCAGTTGCGCCGGCCGCATCGGCCTGCGGCTCAGGCGAATCAGTCGGGGAGCTGCAGGTCTGCCATCACGGCGGCGAGGAACCGGGCGCCCTCGCCACCTGCCACCGCGCGGTGGTCGACGGTGAGCGACAATGGCAGCACACGATGGACGACCGGTTGGCCATCGACAGCAACCACGCGCGGCGCGGCGCGGCCGGCGCCGAGGATCGCGACCTGTGGGGGCACGACCACCAGCACGGCGTGGCGACCGCCCAGCGAGCCGAAGTTGGAGAGCGTGATCGTCGCTCCGCGCAGGTCTTCGATCGCGATCGATCGATCGCGCACGGCTGCGACGAGCTCGTTGAGTCGCTCACGGGCGGCTTGTGGTGCCATGGCGTCTGCGGCGCGGATGACCGGGACGAACAACCCGTCAGGGGAGTCCACCGCGATTCCAAGGTCGACGTGGGCATGGACCTTGCGGCCTGTCGCGCCAGTCTGAAGCCAGGCGTTGAGTGCGGGCTCCGCTTTACACCCGACACAGATCGCGCGGATCAAACGGACGGTCGCGTCGCTGCCGGCAGGCCAGGCGTCGACGTCGGCTTCGTCGGTGATCGTCGCGGGGACCACTTCGGCGCCCGAGCGTGTCATCGCCTCCGCCATCGCCCGACGCGGACCGCGCAGGTCCTCGAAGATGCTCTCCTCGTCTGACGGGTCCTGGGCTGCGCGCTCCACGTCGGCTGCGGTCGCGAGGCCGCCCGGGCCGGTGGGCGTGACCTCGGTCAGGTCGACGCCCAGGCGCTTGGCCAGGGCACGCACCGCGGGCGACGCCTGCACGATGCCGCCTGCGGCGACCGGTGTGCGCGGCGCCGGTGTGACCGAGACGGGTGATGATGTGGACACCGGCGCCGCGGTGTCGGGCACGGTCCCGACGATCCCGGTGAACTCGGGAGCGGCGCCCTCGGCGAAGTCGACAAGCGCGTGACCGACCTCGACGATGTCTCCCACCGCCCCGTGCAATTGGGCGATCCGACCACCCCACGGCGCCGGGATCTCCACGACGGCCTTGTCGGTCTCGACTGCGACGAGCGGCTGATCGGCCACGACGCTGTCACCGACCGAGACGTGCCACGCGACGATTTCGGCCTCGTGCAGGCCTTCGCCCAGATCGGGCAGGACGAACGTTCTCATGCGTACTCCAAGACCTTGCGCGCGGCTGCGGCAATTCGGCGCCGGTCAGGGACGTAGCGACCCTCGAGTCGGGCGAGTGGGTAGATGGCGTCGTAGCCGGTCAAGCGGGTGACGGGTGCGGCCAGGGATGTCAGTCCCTCGTCGGCCAAGCGCGCCGCGATCTCGGCGCCGAACCCGCCTTGTCGGGCGGCCTCGTGGACGATGACGCAGCGGCCGGTTCGACCGACCGATTCCAGGATCGGGTCCATGTCGAGCGGGCTGATCGACGCGACGTCGATGACCGTGGCTTCGATGCCGTCGGCCGCGAGCTCGTCGGCGACGGCCAGCACCTCGGGAACCATGCCCCCCCACGTGACCAGGGTCAGATCGGTGCCTTCACGGCGCACGAACGACATGCCGATTGGCAGTGCCACCCCGTCGTCCGGGACGTCTTCGCGCAGTGAGCGGTACAGGCGGGAGGTCTCGAGCACGACCACCGGGTCGGGATCGCGGATGGCCGCCAGCAGCAGTCCATAGGCCTGGGCCGGGGTGGACGGCACCACGACCTTGAGGCCGGGGATCGTGGCGAGCAACGCCTCGGGGGTGTCCGAGTGGTGCTCCGGCGATTTGATCAGCCCGCCGCCTGCGGCGCGCAATACCATCGGGCAGGTCAACCGGCCGCGGGTGCGGTTGCGCAGACGCGACGCGTGGTTGAGCAGCTGGTCCAGCGCGGGATAGATGAACCCCGTGAACTGGATCTCGACGACCGGACGCATGCCTTCGGCAGCGAGACCGATGCCGAGCCCGGCGATGACCGTCTCGGAGATCGGTGTGTCGATCACGCGGTCAGGGCCATAGCGCTCGACCAGGCCTTCGGTCGCGCGGAACACGCCACCGGTCGCGGCGACGTCCTCGCCCAACACGACGACGCGTTCGTCGGCGCCCATCTCGTACATCAACGCCTGGGTGACCGCCTGGACGAACGTGACCTCAGGCATCGGCTGCCGTCTCCCGGATGGCCTGGCGGCGCTGCGCTTCGACTGCTGGTGGCAGCTCTTCGTAAAGGTGGTCGAACATGGCCTCGACGGGCATTCCGGGGGTGGCCAGGTACTCCTCGGCGGCGCGGTCGATCTCGGCGGCACACTCGGCGAGCAGGCCCTCTTCGTCCTCTTTGCTCCACACACCCCCGGCGACCAGGAACGCACGGATGCGTCCGAGCGGTTCGTTTCCCCAGGCTTTGCTGACCTCGGCGTCCTCGCGGTAGCGCCGGGCGTCATCCACCGTGGTGTGGTCGCCCAGGCGGTAGGTGATCGCCTCGATCAGTGTGGGTCCCTCGCCTGTGCGGGCCCGCTCGACCGCGCGTGCGCAGACGTCGGCGACCGCGATGACGTCGTTTCCGTCGACCTGCTCGCCGGGGAAGCCCGCGGCAACGGCCTTCTGGGCGAGGGTCGGCGCACCGGACTGGATGGCGCGCGGTGCCGAGATGGCCCATTGGTTGTTGACGATCACGACGACGAGCGGCAGCCACATGGATCCCGCGACGTTGATCGCCTCGTAGAACGCGCCCTTGGACGTCGCGCCGTCGCCGAGTGTGCAAACGGCGACGCGGGGTTCGCGGCGGATCTGCATCGCCAGGGCCACTCCGGCCGCGTGCGGCGGGTGCTCGCCGACGGTGATCGACACCGGAAAGTCGCGACGCGGGACCGAATAATCGCTGCCACGCTCGTCGCCGCCCCAGTACATCAGGAGTTCAAATGGCGTGACCCCGCGGCCGAGCTGCGCGCCGGTGTCGCGGTAGGCGGGGACGAGCACGTC
>JAYSLK010000671.1:0-2752 GCA_043725585.1 Actinomycetota bacterium | reverse complement strand
CGACCTGCGGTTTAGGAAACCGTTGCTCTATCCACTGAGCTACGGAGGCGAGACATCCACGAGTCGCGGAATCGCCCGTGAGCCTACGTGGCGAGCTGCCGATTCCCGAACGATCGGGCGGCTCGGGAACAGCGACACCGGCTGCTTCAGTAGGTTGACGGCGTGAAGACAACGGATGATGCCACGCACCCGGCAGCGGACTACATCACCAAGGCCAACTGGCGCCGGCAGGAACTCGCGCCCCGATCGTTCCAGCGCGTCGAACAGATCGTGCCGACGTCGACGGTCGATCGCGGCAGCGGGCCCACCGGTGAGCTCCCGACGGACCCAGCGGATCTCACCGGCTTCACGTTCGTCGATCACCTCGGGGCAACACGCTCGCTCGAGAGCTACCTGACCGATGAACATGTCGATGCCCTGATCGTGTGGCGCGACGGCAAGGTTCGCCAGGAGTACTACGGCAACGGCCAGACGAGACGCACCCGCCACATCGTGTTCTCGGTGACCAAATCGTTCACCGGTCTGCTCGCGGAGATGCTCATCGCAGAGGGCGTTCTCGACGACCAGCGACTCGCCTGCGACTACGTACCTGAACTCGCGCAGGGCAGCGGAGCGTACGCCGACGCGACGGTTCGCCACATCCTGGACATGGAAGTCGGGATCGACTTCAGTGAGATCTACGACGACCCGAACTCCGACATCACCCAATTCGCGTATGCCGCGGGCATGCGTGACGCCCCCGAAGGTGGCGCCAGTTACCGAGGGCTCTACGAGTACCTGCCAACACTGCGGAAGCTGGGCGAACACGGCATCGATTTCCACTACGTGACCGCCAACTCGGAGGTGCTCGGCTGGATCATCGAGCAGGTCACATCGACGCCGATCGCGCAGCTCCTCGGTGAGCGGATCTATGAACACATCGGCGCCGAACGGGATGCGTTCTACACCACCGACCCACTGGGCAAGGCGGTCGCCGGTGGCGGCATGTGCATCACGGCAGTAGATCTGCTCCGTCTCGCCCTGCTGGTCGCGCACGACGGCGCCTGGAACGGTGTTCGCCTGGTGCCAGAGGCGGTGGTCGCTCGTCTGAAGGCGGGCGGCAACAGACGGCCGAGCCTGTGGGGCAACGAGGCCGGTGGCACAGACTTCTCGTACATCTCACAGTGGTACGCCCATCATCCCGGGCAAGTGCTCTACGCGGCCGGCATTCACGGCCAGAACATCTACATCTCCACCGAGCACGACTCGGTGATGGTGCTGCACTCATCGCAACCCGAAGCCGACGGGGAGTTCTTCGCCGTTGCCGCCAGCTACTTCGCCGCGATCACCGCCCACCTCGCTCACAGCTGATCGACCATCACCCGATGCGTCTCGGCAATGATTCGAGTGCGATGATCCGCGGATGCGCCAGTACGACGATCACCTCTTGCAGATCCCGCTCTTCTCGGGCTTCTCCCGAAAGGACCTCGAACACGTCCATCGCATCTCGACTGAAATCGAAGTGCCCGCCGGCCAGGTGCTCATGCAGGAAGGCTCCAACGGTCACGAGATGGTGGTCGTGCTGGAAGGCACCCTCGAGGTCACACAGCAAGGCGAGCACGTGGCCGACATCGGACCCGGTGGCTTCGCGGGCGAACTCGCTCTGCTGAGCCACCGTCTCCGAAGCTCCACCGTGACGGCGCGCACTGCCTCGAAGTTGCTCCACCTCGATGGTCGCGGATTCGACGCGCTCCTGGAAGATGTGCCCCAGCTTGCCGTCAAGATGCTGCCGATCATCGCTGCTCGGATCGCTCCCCTCGAGCACGACTGACGCAAGCTGACTGCGCCGGTTCACTCCGCGGCAGCGGCGATCGGATCAGATCACCGTGAAGGTGAGCGTCGCCGTGAAGCGGCCATCAGAGACCGACGCAGGGATGTAGAGCTTCAGTCGGGCATCGAGCCTCACCGATCCCACCCCACGGCCGCCATCCGTCGACGCCAACACCTTCGGCGTGCCAAGACCGTTCGTGGCACTCGGCTCGACGACCGCCCCGGGGGTCACCCTCCGACCGCTGCTCGAGTCGGCGACCGAGGTCACGAACGGCTGCCAGCCGAGGAAGTTTCCACTGAAGGAATCGTTTGCTCCGTTGCCGCCATTGTTGAAGGTGCTGGACACACCTGTCACGGTCCACGGGATGTTGCCAGCCCGAGCGTCGGTGACGGTCAGCTGCGACAACCTGCCCGTCGCGGCGAAGTACAAGCCTTCCTTGGGACCCCGCCCGATCAGACGGGCCATCCCGAACTCGATCGCACACGCACCCGGTGAGCCCACGGAGTTCGACGGAGTCGACTCGGACTGCGCCGAGAGTGAACCCAGGTCGTCATCGGACTTGGCAGGCAGCGGACCGTACACCCCGCAGCGCTGTGTGAGCACGAGACCGCCCTGGCTCTTCGTCACGCCCAGGGTCTGCGTCACCTGCTGGGTCGGTGCGGGCGGAGGCGGAGGCGGAGGCGGCAATGTCGTGACGACGGGAACCGTCGACGTCGTGCTGGTCGGTCCCGGCACCGTCGAGGTCGTCGTCGATGCGGGCACCGTCGTGGTGGTCGTCGGTGCCACCGTCGTGGTGGTCGTTGTTGCCACCGTCGTGGTGGTCGTGGGGGTGCCGGTCGCCCAGGCGATCTGTGCGGGGCCACCAGTGGCGCTCTGCGTCACCGCGATCTCCACCTGCCAGAACCGCTCGGTCTCAGCCGGCTGACCCAACGCGGGAACCTT
>JAYSLK010000670.1:0-3389 GCA_043725585.1 Actinomycetota bacterium | reverse complement strand
CGAACGCACCGGCCGGGCCGATCACCGAGCCGAACAAGGCGAGCGGCATCGGCTCGGCTTCGGCGTCCCAGGCGACCCGCACATCGGCGATCCGGGTGGCCATCGTCGTGAACAGCCCCTGTGGCAGCCGTCGGCCGCGGCCCGCAACCAGCCACGTCGGCACTTCGCTGCAATAGGCCACGCTCGCCAGCGCCCTCGAACCCGTCGTTGCGAGGATGTCATCGGTGCCGGCGGCCATCGCTTCCACCAGCACGATGTCGGCCGCAACGGCCGCGGCTGCGATTCCTGCCGCCGGCACGATCTCGGCATCGATGTCCGCCCGCTGCAGCCGGCGAACGAACGAGTTGCCCTGGTCGTCGGCATCGATGGCGAGCACCCGGATGTCACCTCGACGCATCACCGCGTCGCCGATCAGATCGGGCCAGCCCACCACGCACACGGTGGCGTCGTCGGGAAGCAGGTCGAACAGGTGGTCGGGCGTGGGATCGTGCTCCACCTCGGCTGCGAGCTCGTAGGCCGCGTCGAACGGTCGAGCCGACATGAGCAGCGACGAGCAGAACCACCACAGCGGACCGCTCGTCGGGTGCCGCTCGACGATCCGCCGACAGGCGATCACCAGGCCGGCCTGCTCGAACTGGAGACCACGCAACGCCCCGGCCGTCTCGCGCACGAGCATGCGCTGATCGCCCCCGGAAGCCCGAGCCACGTATCGGAGCCGCTCGATCGGATGCACCTCGCGAACCTAGTGGCGAACCCCTGCCCCCGCACTGCCGACCCCAACATCCGAGTCCCCCAACTCCGTCCGAGTCCCACACGCCCGTCCGAGTCCCACAGCCCTGTCCGAGTCCCACAGCCCAGTCCGAGTCCCACGAGGTCGAACCGAGTGCCAGCCGCCACCCCGGGGTGGCGCGTGGCACTCGGGTGCGCTGTGCGCCGACCGTCGGATCAGGCCTCGACGACGAGGTTGAAGATCACGGTCTCGTCGCCGTGGATCTCCACTTCGAACTCGCCAACCTCCGACGCAACGAAGGTCATGGTCACGGCGGTGCCTTCGTCTTCGATGTCGTAGCGGTGAAGGTGGAACTCGTGCTCGTCGGTCGAGCTGATCTCGAGCGAAACGGTCGATGCCAACGGCACCGTCTGCGTCCCCGGCTCGGCGGCATCCGCGTCGATCGCGATCAGGATCGCATCCGCCGACGCGACTACCGTCTTGGTGGTCGATTCACGCTCGTCGCCGCCACAGGCACTGAGTGAGAGTGCGCCGAGTGCAAGGGAGCGCCGAAGTGTCGTGGTGAAGATCATCCACTCGAGGTCGCTCGATCAAGCCCGTCAGTTCCCGAACCCGAGAAATCGTCCTTCGACGGGATACGAGGTGGCGATGCCAAGGTCATCGACGCCCACGATCACCGACTCCGTGTCGGGACCCCGCAGACCGATGAAGTCGCCCGAGACATCGACGACATCCCAACCGAGGTAGCCGGTGAGCACTCGCACGTCGTCGGCAACTCTCCCGGGCACCGCAACCACGAGACTGCCGCCGTCGTCGATCCAGACAACCTTGGTTCCGTCGCGTGACACGGTGAACTCCCGAGGACACGGTGCGACGAGGAGACAGTCTGCGAACCAAACGTCCATTCCTCGTTCGACGAAGACCCCCGATGGCGAGCCGTCAAGACGGAGCGCGACCGGGGTGGTCGAAGAGAGGTTGAACTGCCAGCCGACGACCAGCCCGTCGCCCAAGCTGAGCTCGCTGCCGAACTCCCATCCCCCGATCACTCCGAGCGACGCAGAGCTGGAGCCCTGCCCGATCGGCATCACAAATCCAAGAACCTCGCACTCAGCCGGCGTTTGCGGCTCGTCGCATCCGATTGCCACCGAGATCAACGCCATCGGTTCACCATCGGCCAGCGCGACGTCGAGCACGTCCATCGGGCCGGCGAAGTCGAGAGCGGCGAACAGCTCCACGGCGGGACGGTCGAAGCCCGTCCAATGCATCCACAGGCCGTCGCGCCGTTGGTACACGACACCTCCGGTGCCGTCGGCAAACGCAACTGTCTCGCGGTTGCCCGACAGCGAGGTGTCCGGGATCGGATCCGATGGATCGGCTCCGCCCATGGATCGGATGCCATCAGCCAGCTGTGCGATCCACGTGAGATCTTCCGGCAGCTGCGGTGGCGGCGCAACATCCGGTCCGAGGACGGTGTTCGTCACACTGACAGGATTTGTCGGGTCGACCCCGACAGCGATCGTGGCGTACCCCTCGATCGGCAGCTCGGCCGCCGTGCCGTCGCGGAGGTCGACCAGGGTGGCCGCCCCGGTCGCACGATTCAGCACGACCGCCTCATCGGTGAGATCGATGTCGATGATCTTGAATCCGTCCGGAATGGCGTGGCGCCGAGGGGCACCCGCAACGATCGACACGAGCTCGTCGCCGTCCACCCAGGCGACCGCCAGACCGGTCGGGCTGATCGAGAACAGCCTCGGACAGTCGCAGAGAGCGGACTGCTCACCGATGCCGATGTCCGCGATGAACGAGTCAATCTCTGTGCCGTCGAGGGTGTACGCCACCGGACGCCACCCACTCGAGGTGGCCACCTGGCCGACGAGCCGGTCGGCGCCCAACGTCAACCGCTCTGCCTGGAACGGAATGGCCCGGCCATCACGAATGAGGAGGAAGTAGCGGCCGTCGTCGCCCGGCGTGAACGCCTCGACGAGGTTGATCTCGGGTCCCAAGGTGTCCGCGATCTGGTGGAAGTTGGCCACCTCCACCAGATCCATCGGAGCTCCCCCGATCAGTCGCTCGCCCACCTGCCACGCACGAGTGCCGGACACGAGACCAGGGTCGTACCAGTCTGCCGAACCATCACCGTGCACGACCGCAACCCGATCGTTGGTGCGCACAACGACGGAGATCTCGTCGGCCCAGTCGAACTCGAGGTCAGGGGTCGTTCCGGGATCGCTCGCCGTCGAATCGGGGGCGATCGCGGTGCCGGGCCCCGTGATTCCCGGGTTCGAGGTGTCCACCGTCGCCACGGTGGCCGGTGAGCCGACCGCCCGCGATGGGTCGGTGTTACGGATCGCCACCGTCGCGACAGCGATCGCGGCGGCCGCGCCGACGAGCGTTACGGCGGGCCAGCGAGGGCGCCGAGGGCTCGACCCCTGATGGTCGACGTCGAAGTTGGTCGGACTTGGAACCACTCGGGTCATCATTGCTGATGAAACGCCGCCGAGGGGCTCGACGGGTGACATCCGAGTGCCACGGTCCACCCAGGGGTGGCGGCTGTTACTCGGTTCGACCTCGTGGGACTCGGGTTGGGGTGTGGGACTCGGATGGCGGTGTGGGACTCGTCTGGCAGACTCGTCGGATGGCGCTTCCCGACAGCTTCATC
>JAYSLK010000669.1:0-2772 GCA_043725585.1 Actinomycetota bacterium | reverse complement strand
CTAGCGGGTGTGGTTGGATCGAAGCGTGGCACGCAACATCATCGTCCCCCGGAAGGCTCGGCCCGGCGACGCTGTGGCGATCGTGTCACCGTCGTTCGCCGCACCGGAGTTCTTCCCGGCGGTTCACGAACAAGCAATGCGACGGCTCACCGCGATCACCGGCCTGGTGCCGGTGGAGTATCCGACCACTCGGAAGACCTCGAGCCCCCAGGATCGTGCGCGTGACGTGAACGCCGCCTTCGCTGATCCGAACATCCGGGCGGTCCTCGCAGTGATCGGCGGCGAAGATCAGATCACCGTCGTTCCACACCTCGACCCGACGGTCGTCCTCGCTGACCCGAAACCATTCCTCGGGTACAGCGACAACACCAACATCTTGCACTGGCTGTGGTCCCACGGGATCGCCGGCTTCTACGGCGGCTCGACCCAGGTGCATCTCGGCACCGGACCCGCCGTCGACGCGTGCCATGCCGCCTCGCTGCGCGCCGCGCTCGTCACCGGCGAGCGAATCGAGATCACCGAACCCGGAGAGTCGGAGGACATCGGCAAGCCCTGGGACGACCCTGCAGCGCTCAGCGAGTACGGCACACGCGAAGCAACCGAACCCTGGACGTGGGCGGGCCCCGAGCGGTCCGTGACCGGGCGAACTTGGGGCGGATGTGCTGAGGTGATCCAGTGGATTCTGACCGCTGGCAGGTTTCCTGCAGATGTGTCGGAGCTCCACGGTGGCGTTCTGCTCCTCGAGACGAGCGAGGAGCTGATCCCTGAGCGTGAGTTCGGCTGGATCATGAGATCCCTCGGCGAACGCGGCGTGCTCGCTGCAGTCCACGCCATCGTCGTCGCGCGACCCCCGGCAGAGCAGATCCACGCCAGACGCTCGTCGGCTGAGCGTCGAGCGCATCGTGTGGAGCAGCGCGACGTGGCGCTCGAGATCGCTCACAGGTACAACCCGGACGCCGTCGTGTGTGTCGGGCCCCCGTTCGGACACACCCGGCCACAGTGGATCGTGCCGTACGGCGGGACGATGACCATCGACGGCACCCGCCGCAAGATCTGGGCCGAGTACAGCTGACGGCCTCGATCGCGGCGGGTTCGCGACGAACCTGCTCACGGAATCATGCACCCGACTCCAGCCACTGGGCGGCGGAGATGTCGGTGCTTGACCAGCGAGGTGCTGCACGCGGCTCTCCGATCCAGATCGCACTACGCTGCCTGGCCGTGGAACTCGCCGAGCTGCAGCAGGTGATCGAGCGCACCTACGGCGATCGGGACCGGGCTCGGGGCGTGCCGTCCACCGTGGCCTGGCTCGCCGAGGAGGTCGGCGAGTTGGCGCAGGCGGTTCGCAAGGGGTCGGCGGCTCAGCAGCGCCACGAGTTCGCCGACGTGCTTGCATGGGTCGCCTCGCTGGCCAACCAGATGGGCATCGATCTCGCCGATGCCATCGCGCGCTACGCCCACGGATGTCCACGGTGCAGCGCGACCCCATGCGGGTGCCCGTGACGGGGCAGATCCGACAGACGGCGGAGTCCGCGAACTCCGCGGCGAACGAGCGCTCGAGTCCGCGAGTTCGCGACGAAACGACGGTGGACAGCGTCGACACCCCTCACATGCGCCATGCCGACTCCGATGCGTCCGAAGACGACCACGACGATCCGCCCCCGAACGCGCCGGCGCGCCCCGGCATCGAAGACATCATCCGCGATCACAGCGCCGCGATGTACCGGGTCGCTGCGTCGGTCGTGCGCGATCACGCGCTGGCCGAAGACGTGGTGCAGGAGTCGGTGGTGAAGGCCTGGCAGGCCCTCGACACGTTCCGCGGCGATGCGAGCATTCGAACCTGGCTGTTGCGGATCACGCACAACACCGCCATCTCGGCGCTTCGCAAACGACGCGACGACGTGATGGCGCCGAGCGAACTGCCTGAACGTCCGGGCCAGCTCACCGTCGAGGATGCGGCGCTGCTGCAGGCTGACCGCGACGAGATCTGGGTGGCACTCAGCAAGCTCGACCCCGTGGGGCGGGCGATCATCGTGCTGCGTGAGGTGGAGCGGATGTCGTACGACGAGATCGCCGACGTGCTCGAGCTCCCGCCGGCCACGGTGCGCACACGCCTGTTCAGGGCTCGCCAGCAACTCGTGCGCACGTCGAGCGCTCGCGAGGCGTTTGCCGCCCGTGGCGAAGGAACCATTGCGTCGAACGATGCGATCGATGCCATCGACGCCATCGGCGTTGCGAGAAAAGGGGGAGCGGCATGACGCAGTACAGCGACGCCACCCTGCTCTCGTGGTTGGCAGCCAAACCCGACAAGCTCGAGCGGCACCTCGACAAGCACCCGGAAGACATCGATCGTCTGGACCGGCTCACCGCGCTCGAGGATCGACATGTCGCGGCGATCGGCCAGACCGTCGTGCCACCGGACGAGTTCGCCGAGCAGGTGATCTCGCGCATCACGGTCGACCCACGCTTGCGCGAGGCGGGCTCGGTGTTCGCCGACATGCTCACCCTCGGTTTCCGGACCTTGAAGGTGGTTTTCGGCAGCCCGGAGGACGAAGCCGACGAGAGCAGCGGCGACCTTGCAGGGCGGATCATCGCTCCGGATCCAGGTGCTCCGGAATCAATGAAAGGAAACGAACCATGAAGGACGTGCTGATCGCGCTGGGGCTGGCGATCGGCGGGCTGGTGCTCGGTTCGATCATCGCCCCGATCACCCGGAAGTGGATGACCAGTCGCCCCCAACAGGCGATCCGCGAGTCGGCCAAGAGCGCGGGCAGC
>JAYSLK010000668.1:0-1699 GCA_043725585.1 Actinomycetota bacterium | reverse complement strand
ACCATCATCGACTCGCTGCGGGTCTCTCGCCAGCGAAGTGGCTTGCCCACTTTGGCCGACACCACGCCGAGGAGTGCTTCTTCGGGATCGCAGCTGATCTTGGCGCCGAAGCCGCCACCGACGTCGGGAGCGATCACGAGCACCTGCTCGGGTTCGACACCGTTGGTCTTGGCGATCGTGGCCTTGGCACCTTGTGCGGCCTGCGTGCTCAGCCATTGGTGCAGGCGACCGTCGACCCACGCGACTGCCGAACCGCGCACCTCGAGCGGGCAGGGCGCCACACGTTGGTTCACGAAACGACCGGTGACCACGACCTCACAGCCGGCGAAGAACGCCTCGCCGGTGTTCTCGGGTACGCCGATCACAGTGGTGTCGAAGACCACGTTGCTGCCAGCACCCTCGTAGATCAGCGTGCTGCTGGCCATCGAGGCTTCCATGTCGATCAATGCCGGGAGCACGTCGTAGTCGACGATGACTCGTTCGATCGCGTCCTCGCCCACGCGGGGATCGGTGGCCAGTACGACGGCGACCGGTTCGCCCACGTACCTGACCTTGTCGATGGCCAGCAATCCGCGGGCGACCATCGGGTTGAAGTCGGAAGCCACCGGCTCGAGACCCAGGTCGGCGGCGGTGAACACGGCTACGACACCGGGCACCTCGAGCGCGCCCGAGACATCGATGTTGGTGATGGTGCCGTGGGCAACCGACGAGCGGACGTAGGTGACGTGTAGTGCCCCGGCGAGCGCTGGCTCGTCGAGCAGGTCGTCGACGTACTTGCCACCCGTCGTGAGGAACTTCGGGTCCTCTTTGCGAAGAACCCGGTTCCCGAGAATGCTGCCGGCCACGTGTAACCCCCTGAGATGCAATCGCTGTGAGAGCGGACGCTGGATGCGAACGAGAGGGACACTAGCCACCCGACGTGATCCCTGTCGCCGCCGACACGGACACTGGAGCGGACGGCGGAAGAGTCAGGGAGTCGTGGCGTCGACAGGCACGGTCTGGCGCACGACCACGATCTGATTGAACGTGTCGTACGGCCAGCCGGCCGGCAGCGGGAGCGGCCCCGTTTCCGTGGGGAGCACCGACATCCTCGCCTCGCCCGGCCCGACGACACCGAGCTCTTCCCGAGCGGCCTCCTTCGCACCCTCGGGCGTGGCGAGGTGATCGACTTCGATGTCGAGCTTGCGGTTCGCCTCGGTGAGGACGGCCAGTTCCTGCTGCTTCTGGAGGATCTCGTCTTCCTGGCGCAGCCACGCCTGGACCGGGAGCACGAACAGGGCGGCGACGATGGCCGTCACGATCGCGAGACCCGCCACTCCGACCAGCCAGCGGTGGGGGCCGGCGGTGACGAGCTGGCGGTCGTCGAGGCGCCGGTCGTCGAGGCGCGCGACGCGGACACGCGACGTGCCGGCGCGTGGGCGCGCGACAGCACTCGTGGTGTGTCCGTTGCTCATCGTCGTCCAGTCTCGCATCTCGATCCGGCTGATGGGTGGCAACCCGTCCGTGCGCCTTGCCGCGGTCGCCGAGGCAGCGGCACGCGATCCTGACCGCTGTGACCGCTGTGACCGCTGTGACCGCTTCAGGCCGCGTGTGGTGGCACGGATCAGCGCGGGGCGAGCGCCTTGCGGCCGCGGAAGGCGGCAGATTCGCCCAACTGCTGTTCGATCCGGAGCAGCTGGTTGTACTTGGCCACGCGGTC
>JAYSLK010000667.1:0-3127 GCA_043725585.1 Actinomycetota bacterium | reverse complement strand
CTCGCGCCACCTCCGGCGGCCGTGAGTCGACATCAAACAATCTCGTGTCCCGTGGCACGCAACCGCTCGGCCAGATGGGTGATGTGGGCCGGCCCCACCTCGCAGCAGCCCCCCACGATCGTCGCTCCCATCCCGAGCCAGGCCATTGCGAAATCGCCATACTTCTCGGGCGTCAGGTCCTGGCGATGGGTCAGTTCCTTGACCGTCGGCGCCTCCTTCAGGAAGTTGGCGCTGATATGCGTGAACCCGTTGGCATAGGCCCCGAACGGCAGGCCCAGCCCGCTGAGCTCCCCCAGCGCCGCCGCCATCGCCTCGGGAACCGAGCAATTGGCCAGCACCGCCGCCATGGGATACCGCGCCACGATCCCGGCCAGATCCGCCGCAGGCTCGCCGGAACGCAGCCTCGTTCCGTCCTGATCATCAACCGAAACCGACAGCCAGACCGGCTTTCCCGACGCCTGCGCCCCCTGCACCGCAGCCTCGGCCATCGCCAGTGAGGCCATCGTCTCGCACAGGATCATGTCGACATGCGGCCCCAGAATCCGCGCCGCCTCGGCATACTTCGGCGCGGCGACCTCCACCGGTTCGTCCAGATCGGGGCGATAGCTCGCCTTCAGCGGCCCGATAGACCCCGCAATCCGCGCCACCCGCGTGCCCCGCGCCTCATGCGCTTCAGCCAATGCCCGCAAGTGAAGCGCATGGAACAGATGGTCCAGATCGAACCGCTCCAGCCGGTCATGGTGGGTGGCATAGGTGTTGGTCGTGGCCACCGTCGCGCCTGCGGCAAAGTAATCCTCATGGATCGCCCGCACCATGCCCGGATGGTCGATCATCACCCGTGTCGCCCACAGCGACGTCGGCTCGTCGCCCGAGCGCGCCACGAGCTCTTGCCCCATTCCCCCGTCCAGAAGCGTGATCTCTGCCATCGTCGTCTCCCTCTGCGCGCCGCCGCGGCGCGAGATTTCAAGGCCGGGCTTCGCTCCTCTTCTGGCAAGCCGCCGTCCAGAGCGTAGTAATCGCCCGTGTCCGCCACGAAGTTACGCCGCACCATCCGCCCCGCCCGTCGGGTTGACGAATCTCAGCGTTGCCATCGAGTTCGCCGGGAACTGCGAACGGGCCTACCTCGCGGCCGCTCCAAAGGTGCGTCGGCAGATGAACCAGTCGATCTTCGAGAGGCTGTACGTCCGTGAGGACAACGAAGTCATTTCGACACGTGCAGAGCCGTTCTGCACGCTGCTCAGCGACGAAGTGCGTCAGCTCGACTCCGACGACGATCGAGCGGCAGAAACGACAAACCCCCGGGCCAACGAGATGGGGATTTGAGAGTGAACGACGTGGTGGGCGCAGAGGGACTCGAACCCCCGACCAACACCTTGTAAAGGTGCCGCTCTACCAGCTGAGCTATGCGCCCCAGACGGTTCTGGTGAGGCTATTGCCTGGCCATCATTCGTCCACCGATGTCCGTAGTCGGCCACACTTGTCCGCACACCGGTTGGTGATTTGTTGGTCAGCGAGCACCTTGTCGAATCACTGAAACCCAGCTCACTGGCTACATCTGACACTTCTGTAGATACTTGTAAGGGAAGCGCTCTCACCAACTGAGCGAAGCGCCCCGGCACACCAGACGCTGATGCTACCCGGCGCCCGCTGTTCGCCCCAGGGCATCGAACCCGAACCCCGCGATGAGAGATGAGTGCCCCAGGCGCCCCCATCTCTCATCGACGCTCCGGCGGTGCCGGTGGCGATGAGAGATCGGTGCGCCACGGACACTCATCTCTCATCGCGCATGGTTTGGCGGGCTTGCAGCAGGGAGGCGTGGAGCTCGGGTGTGGCTCCTGCGATGGGGGTTCGCCGGGCTGCGTGGTCGACGACGAACAGATCACGGTCCCACGCGTCGGTCACCACCGCTCCCGCCTCGCGGCAGATGAGCGAGCCGGCCGCGTGGTCCCACGCTCCATGCGCTTCGTCGATGCAGTCGATGTAGCCGTCGAGCACCCCCGCCGCCACCTGGCAGAGGTCGAGCGCAACTGCGCCGAACACGCGCGACTGTGCGTACCCGAGGTGCTCCGGAGGGATGCCGTTCATGCCCACGATCGCGTCGCCCATCACCGCGAGGCCGCTCGCCGTGATCGGGGTGCCGTCACAGAAGGCTCCCCCGCCGCGTTCGGCCCAGTACCTCACCCCGCTGGCGAGGTTCACGACGAGTGCCGATGCCGGCCCGTCGGCGTCGACGAGACACAGCGACGTGGCGTACCACGGGATGCCTCGACTGGCGTTCGTCGAACCGTCGACGGGGTCGATGATCACGATCTCGTCGGCATCGGCCCGCTCGATTCCGCTCTCTTCCGACAGCACACCGACACCCGCCGCACGAAGCACAACCAACGCAGCTTCGTCAGCACGGAGGTCGAGCGCGTACTGCCCCCGCCGCAACCCTGACGGTCCGAAGTCGCGCACACCCGCCATCGCCCGGGTCACCGCCTCGGCTGTCTCGACGAGGAGTCCCATCCGATCGCGCAGCACGGACGCACGGTAGTGTCAGCAGACGAACGGGGGTGTCCCCAAGAAAGGACCAGCGTTGGCCGTCATCGACGTCGCCGGATTCGTGGCGGATCTGAAGAGCCACGCGATCGACCACGGCTTTCACGTTCACGACGAGCGACACTTCGTCGAGACCTACTCGCTGCGTCAGTTGTGGGAGGTCGACCTGCACCCTGAGGAGGCGTGCAACGGCCCCATCGACCTGCACCTCTCGCTCGAGGTCGACCCGCGGGCCCTGCTCGGTTTCGAAGACGAGGTCATCAAGATGGACGACCCCGACGACGACCCTCCCACCGGTTTCGCGTTCCCCTTGCTGTTCACCTGGACCCTGCCTCCGCTCCCCCAGCCGCCCGACCTGTTGGTGCTCGCCACCGACATCGCCGGCGTCGGCGGCATCGATCTGCCGATCGAGGTGTCAGCGATCGACTCGTTCGCCAGCGTGACCGACGCGCCCGAACGAAGTTTGTCGCTCGTCGCTCGTCTCACAGTCGAGCTCTCCGACGTCTACACCGCCAACGAAGAGGCGTTCTGCGACACCCTCGTTCGGTGCCGCGACGTCAGCCTCTACCTCCTCGACAAGGCACCG
>JAYSLK010000666.1:0-1546 GCA_043725585.1 Actinomycetota bacterium | reverse complement strand
GAGGCCGGGCTGACGATCTGTGCGATCACGCCGCCGACCGAGTAGTCGGCGTTGTAGTGGTAGCTGCTGCCGGAGAAGTCGTACAGCAGGCTGTTGAGGTTCTCGCTGGTGCCGGCACCGCTCAGGATCTTCACCGTGTAGATGGTGGTGACCGTGCCGCCAGCCTTACCGTCATCGCCGATGCACGAGCGGTAGTTGGGGCTGTTCGGGTCGCTGTCCCATAGGCACGCGTCGGAGTAGAGCTTGTCCAGCGGTGCGGACAGGTACGGTGAGGTGTCGGCCGTGAACGTGCTCGCGACTGCCACCGTTCGGAAGATCGTGTTCGGGAAGTTGATGAACGCCTCGAGCTGGTTGTAGCCCTGGGTCGCGGTGTATCCGTCCAGTTCGATGGTGTACGTGTTGCCCACGACGAGGGTCATGGCGCCACCAGCCGGGATGGTCGTACCGTTCAACTTCACGGCGGTCACCCCGTTGCGGTTCTGGGAGATGAGGTGCTCGACGTACATCTCCCTGGGTTGCGGTGAGGTGGCGCTGGCACCTGAACCCGCGTCCGTCGCGGTGACGTGGTAGCGGCGGGTCGTGTCGAAGGCGCTGGTTGTCTTCGACACCTCTACCTCGAAGTACGCGTCCGCGCACGTTCCGGCAGGGATCGAGCCGAGCACGATCGTGTCCAGCGACCCAGGTCGCAGGTTGACGAACGAGTTCGCGGAGTCCCAGGAGAACACCGCCGAGACGTTGGTGGCCGTTGCACCGCCGACCTCATTGCACACGCGTGTCCCGACCGGAAACCGGTTTGGCCCCGTTGCAGGCGTGTTGCTGTCGAGGCCGATCACGTTCCAGGTCAAGGGCGTTACGGTCAGGACCGGCGCCGCCGCTTGCACCTGCGGTACCGGGAACACGCCGACGGGACCCGCCGAGATCAGGGCGACTGCCACGATGCCGGCCAACCGCCGAATGGTAGAGACGCCCAAATCGACCCCTCTGTGCGCGTCGTTCATCGCTGCTCCGCTCTTCATGTCCCGTTCCCGACTGCGCCGACCCGTTCGCCTCTCGCTCGCGAGGTTTGTCGGGACAATTTCTGCCGCTGCGGCGACAAGACGCTCAAGTACTTATCGCCCGGAGGGCGTCGAACATTAAAGATTTCGCAACAATCTGACTGTGCGTGGCTGTGGGGCCACGCTCGGGCGAATGATGGGACCTCGCCGCCGACGTGACGACATCGACGGCGTCGACCATCAAGATCGCAACCTCAAGATCCTCCGGCGTCTCGACTGATCGTCAGCGAAGTTGACCGCCTCGCTCAGCGCAGGCTCGCCTCGCGGGCTGCGCGTTCGGCGCGGCCGCGGCGCTCGCTCCACCAGTCGGGGTCACGTGACGGGAGGTTGTCGTGACCGTCGAGCAGGCCAACTAATCTAATCCATCGACGAACTCGCGCAGGATGTCTGCATGCCCGGCACGTCGTTGCGTGTCGGCGGTGACGTGGACCAGCACATGGTGAAGCGTGACGGCACTGCCACCCCACCACGGGACATGCCCGACAGCATCC
>JAYSLK010000665.1:0-11521 GCA_043725585.1 Actinomycetota bacterium | reverse complement strand
TCGATCTGCGTGGTCGCAGGCAGCACCAGGTCGGCGTAGCGCGCGGTGTCGGTGAGGAACTGCTCGTGCACGACGGTGAAGAGGTCGTCGCGAGCGAGGCCGCGGCGAACACCCTCGGCGTTCGGCACCACGACGAGAGGATTGCCGCCGATGACGAACAAGGCTCGAACGGGTTCAGGCGCCGCGCCGTCGAGGACCTCGGCCATGCGCACCATCGGCAACTGGCGCCGGCGCGTTGCCGACGATGGACGCATCATGGCCGGACCATCGATCGCTTCGTTGCTCCAGGTGCCGACGCTACGGGCGTAGCCGCCACCCCGGTCGCGCCATGCGCCGACGAGGGCGGGCAGACAGGTGAGCGTGCGGAAGAACATGGCGCCGTGTTCATGGTGCTCGGCACCGATGAGCGTGCGGATCACCGCTGGTCGGGTGGTGCCGTACATGGTTGCGAGACGCTCGATGTCGACCGCCGCCACCCCGCATGTCGCTTCGGCGCGTTCGGGCGTCCAGTCCGCCACGTGCTGAGCGAGCTGGTCGTAACCCAGCGTGTGCGCCTGAACCCACTCGGCGTCCACGAGGTCGTCGCGGATCAGCACGTGCATCATCGCCAGCATCAGCGCGACGTCGGTTCCAGGCAGCGGCTGCACGAACCAATCGGCGCTGTCGGCGGTCATCGTGCGGATCGGGTCGATGACGACCACCGTGGCGCCATCGGCCCTTGCCTGCTCGATGATCGGCCAAAGATGGCGGTTGGTGAGGCGGGTGTTGGTACCCCACAACAGGATCAACTGCGAGTGCCGCACCTCCGTCGGGTCGAGCGCCTTGCCGGTGCCGTAGGTGCTGGCGGTGCCCGCCCCCGCCACCGCACCGCAGAGCGCTCCGGTGAGCTCGGCCGCGCCGAGGTGGTTCCAGAACCGTTCTCCGAACAAGATGGCGAGCGAGCTCTGGTTGCCCGCACTGATGAACGGCACGATCGCGCCGGGACCGTCCGTGTCGATGATCTGTCGCAGTCGGGTGCCGATCTCCTCGAGCGCTTCGTCCCACGTGATCGTCTCGAAGTGGCCATCGCCTTTCGCGCCGACCCGCCGCAACGGCGCGGTGATCCGGTCAGGGCTGTAGACGCGGTCGAGGAACCGGTTCACCTTGGGGCACAGTTCACCGGCGCTGTACGGGTGGTCCGGGTTGCCGCGCAACTGCACGGCCACACCGTCGGTCACCGTGACCTGCCAACCGCAGCTGTCGGGACAGTCGTGATGACAGGTGCCGTGCACAACGGTGGTGGCGGACGCATCCGATGTGGCGGACGCATCCGACGCATCCGATGTGGCCGAAGGAATGATCATCTCACGAGGATAGGTGCCTCGACGTGGGTGGAACCGGCGTGATTCGGACGCGGACCCCATCGACCGGGTGGGTCGTGATGACGGCTGTCAGCCGAGGAGGAGTGGGCCGAGCACCGAGCCGGCCAACTCGACCGCCTCGAGGTCGTGGGCGTCGGGCATGTTGACGACGAGGCCATCGAGACCGGCCTCGAGCAGCGCCTGCACCTGCTCGCCCACCGCGTCGGCGTCGCCGAGGATGAACATGCCCTGCACGCGTGCCAGCAGTTCGGCCGGCAGGTCGTCGAGGCTCGAGACGCCGAAACGCGACGTGATCTTCGCGGTTGCGGCCTCCATGGTCGGGCCGACGACGAGGGTGCCGAGACGGGTGCGACAGATGGACTTCGGGTCGCGTCCGAGGCGTTCGCAGTGGCCGTCGAGGACGTCCATCAAGTGGCGCACCTGGCCTGGTTCCCCGAAGACGTTGCAGGCGTCCGCGTACTGAGCGACCATCCTCAGCGTCTTGCGCTCACCGCTGCCGCCGATCATCACCGGCGGGCCGCCCGCCTGGATGGGCTTGGGGTAGTTCATCGCCTCGGTGACCTTGAACCACTTGCCGTCGAAGGTTGTGGTGGGCTCGGTGAACATGCTCTTCACGATCTGCAGGCCCTCCTCGAGCTTCTCGAATCGGTCGGTGAACGTGCCGAACTCGTAGCCGTACTGGTCGTGCTCGAGCTCGAACCACCCGGCGCCGATGCCCCAGATCGCTCGCCCGCGGGAGATCACGTCGAGCCCGGTGACTGCCTTCGCGAGGAAGGCCGGGTTGCGGTAGGTCATGCCGCCGACCATCGCCCCGAGGCGGACGGTCGACGTGCGGGCGGCGATCGCGGTGAGCAGCGTGTACGCCTCGAACATGTTGTCGCTCGGGGCGCCGAGACCCGGCAGTTGGTAGAAGTGGTCCATCACCCAGATGCTGTCGAAGCCGCTCGCCTCGGCGGTCGTGGCGATCGCGGCGACCCGTTCGAAGAGGTCGCGGTCCTCGACGCCGGGGTAGGTGAACAGCGGGATCTGGAGTCCCATGCGGATGAGATCGTTGCGAGGGCTGGCTGCGGCGGTCATGAAAATGACTGTAGGTCATCTCTCGATCGCGTGCCGCTCGGAGCCCGCCCGCACCGCACTCGTCGGGCGGGGATCCCACATCGCGGCCAGCGCCAGAACGCCGAGCAGCGCGGCGCCGAGCGGCGTGGGCGCAACCGTCACGATCAGGTCCATGCCGATCACGACCCGGCGCCGACGAGCGACTCACCGTCGATCGACAGCACCGAGAAGGCGTCGCGGTCGAGGTCGATCTCGCCGATGCCGACCCGGAGGTCGAGCTCGATCGTGCCGGTGGGTTCGCCGAGCGCCGTGATCGTGCGTCGGTCGTCCTGGCGTACCCCGGCGAGCACCTCTCGGTCGCCGACGATCACGTGGCCGGTGCCGACGTCGCTGGTGACCACCAACGTGGCACCGGCCGGCACGATGACATGCAAGCGGCCGATGCCGATCTCGGCCGTCACCCGCAGCGGAACCTCGCGATCGAGCGGCACGTCGACGAGGTCGAGGGTCAGTTCCCCGATGGCAAGGTCGTGGGCCTGCTCGGCATCGGCGACAGTGGTCGGGCGGCTCGTACGTTCACCCACACCACCGTCGAGGGACGGCTCGGCGACCACCAGGAACGAGGCTGCGCCGCCCAGCACCAGCACGATCGGCACGAAGAACCACGCCCGGTTGACGATCGCGCTGATCGCCAGCCCCGCGGCGAACGCGATCGTCGAGGCGACCACGACGCCCAGCACGGGAACGTCCCACCAGCCGAGAGCGTCGCCGGCGGCTGCGCCGGCGGCGCCTGCGGCGATTGCGAGTGCCGTGATCGACGCGATCGGGAACCGACGACGTCGTGGGGTCGCCAGCATCGGCGGTGGTGTGAGCAGCGTGCCGCCGCTGCTCATCGAGCCACTGCCACCGGCACCTGCTCGTGCCGGCGTCGGCAACGGAGTGCCGGGCATGAGGGTGGTCGGCTCGTTGGTCGCGGGATCGACGATTGCGTCGGTGTGACCGTCTGCGGGCGCGCTCACTCCGGCCGGAATCGGAAACGCAGCTCCGCTGGAACCCGGGTCCGCCTGAAAGAGACCGTCTCGGCGGCGACCGGGGCGGAGCGACGGGGTGGCCCACAACAGCACGCCGAGTGCGATCAGTCCGACGCCCCATGGGAAGTCACCGAACACGAACCACGATCCGATCGAGCCGAGCCCGCCGGCAACGACGACCAGGCCGAGGGCCACGTACAAGGGGAAACGGCGGCGGTCGCCGACCACGTCGGCGAGCGGTTGCGCGTGGGCCGGTGTGTCGGGCAGCAGTATCCAAGCGATCACGTACACCAAGACCAGCACCGGAAGCACCATCGAGGCCAGAACGAGCGCGATGCGGCTGGTGCGCCGATCAAAACCGTAGGTCCGGCAGATGCCGGACACGACGCCTCCGAGTCTCGTGTCGCTCGTGTCGCGAAACACCGGAAGGCGATACCACGGGGTACGCCCGTGAGAGGGGTCCGTCGAAGGGGTCGGGTCCGGGCCGGTCGCGGGCCCGCCGCCGACGGTTTCGTCGTTCATGAGTGCAGTCTGTTCGTCCATGGCCTCAGCATCGGGCATCGTGTCGGCCCGCACATCGGGGAGCACCCTGGATCGACCCTGGATCGACCCTGAGTCGACTCTGACCGATCCCCGACCGATCGGTCACGCCGAGCGCCGCGGACCTGATCGTCGAGCTTGGCCGTGCGCCCCGCGGGAGGTACGAGGTGAGGTTCAGGGTGGAGGTTCAGGGTGGCGGTTCAGGGTGCGAGGGGGGATGGCCCCGATGCCGACCGACGCGCTGCGTGCGATGATTCCCACGTGGCAGCCGGAACCTCGCACCGATCCCCGCGTCGAGCAGGCGGCGGCGTGGGCGCGTTGGTCTTCACCCGTCGAGACGATGGTCGTGTCGTGGCGGGCGTGGCAGGGGGTTTCGCCGACGAGCACGGAGTGGACGCAACGCTGGTGCGCGTGGCACTGGTGGTGCTCACCGTCGCCGGTGGCCTCGGGCTGGTGATCTATGCGGTGGGCAGCGTGTTCGCGCGGCCTGCAGTGGTGCCGCCGGTGACCCGTGCGCTCGACCCGCAACGAAACCTGGCTGTCGCCTGCGTCGCCGTCGGGCTGTTGCTGGTGGTGCGATCCACCGGTCTGTGGCTCGGCGACGCGGTGATGCTGCCGATGGTGGCGGTGGCGGCCGGGCTGGTGGTGATCGGGGTGGTTCGCCCCGAGGTCGGCGAGAAGCCGTGGCAAGCGTTCGCGGGCACCCCTGTGGCGGAGCTCACCACGGGGCGCCGCGCCCGGTTCCGTCTCATCGCCGGGGCGCTGCTCGTGGCGTTCGGGCTGGTGCTCGTGGGCGTCCGCGAGAACACATCGAGCAGCGTTCGCGTGGGTGCGTTCGCGACGGCGATCACCGTCATCGGCATTGCGACACTCGTCGGGCCGTGGCTCACCCGGCTCGCGCAGGAAGCGGCCGCAGAGCGGCGGGAACGGATTCGTTCGCAGGAACGAGAAGCCATGGCCGCCCACCTCCACGACTCGGTGTTGCAGACGCTCGCGCTCATCCAACGCACGGCCGACGATCCCCGTCGCACGATGACGCTGGCCAGGCAACAGGAACGGGAACTGCGCGAGTGGCTCTACGGCCCGCGGGATGCGCCGGGCGCGATGGTTCATTCGTTCGCGGCGACGCTCCGGCGCTCTGCGTCGGAGGTGGAGGCCTCCTACAACATGCGAATCGAGGTGGTGGTCGTGGGAGACGCGTTGATGGATGACGTGGCCGATGCCCTCGTTCAGGCAACGCGCGAGGCGTGTGTGAACGCGGCCAAGCACAGCGGGGTGCACGAGGTGTCGGTGTTTGCCGAGGTGCACGACGATGTCGCCGAGGTGTTCGTTCGCGACCGGGGCTGCGGGTTCGACAGGGCAGACGCCGCCCCCGACCGTCGAGGCATCGCGATGAGCATCGAGGCGCGCCTCGAGCGAGTCGGCGGGACGTCTCGAATCGAATCAATTCCTGGCGAAGGCACCGAGGTGCATCTGTCCGCGCACGTGACCGACACGGCGAGCTTCGGGACCGAATCGAGCTCGGTGACCTCGACGGAACCACACCAGTGGGCACCTCCGAACGGCGAGAGGGGAGCCTGCTGATGCGCGTGTACCTGGTGGACGACCACGTGCTGTTTCGCGCGGGGGTCCGCGCCGAGATCGGGGACTCCGTCGATGTCATCGGGGAGGCCGGCACCGTCGAGGATGCGGTTGTCGGGATCCTCTCGATGCGTCCCGACGTGTCGGTGGTGGACGTGCATCTGCCCGATGGCGGTGGCCGAACGATCATCGAGCGTGTGCTGGCCCAATGGTCGGACGCAGTGTTCCTCGCGTTGTCCGTGTCTGACGCGGCCGAGGATGTCGTCGCCGTCATCCGGGCCGGCGCCCGGGGCTACGTCACCAAGACGATCGGTGCATCGGAACTGGTGAACGCGATCCGTCGGGTCCACGATGGTGACGCCGTGTTCTCTCCCAGGCTTGCCGGGTTCGTGCTCGACGCGTTCTCCGGGCACCTCCCCGCACCGACCGATCCGGAGCTCGACCTGTTGACCTCCCGGGAACAAGAGGTGATGCGACTCATCGCACGGGGATACACCTATCGCGAGGTGGCGTCGCGGCTTCACCTGTCGGTGAAGACGGTGGAGACCCATGTGTCCGCAGTGCTGCGGAAACTGCAGCTCTCCAATCGACACGAGCTGACGGCGTGGGCCGCCGGTCGCCGCCTACTCTGACGCCTGCCCTGACTCCTGCCCTGACTCCACGACGTCGGTCTCTCGACACGTGAGTCGACGTGTTGGCGCACCGGTCGGGACGAAGGTCCGTATCGGCATCGTGTCGGCTCGGACTACGGTCGCTGACGCTGGCCAAGAACAGGTTCAGCTCGTGCGGTGAGTCTCGGTGAATCACCGGCGACAAGGCGTCGTGAGAGGAGTTCCGGGATGGTCGATCTTCAGACGGACAGCCAGACGGACAGCCAGACCGACAACCGGACCGACAGGGTCCGCAACGTCGTCCTGCTTGGCCACAGTGGTGTCGGAAAGACGTCGGTGGCTGATGCGTTGTTGGCCCTCAGCGGCGCAGTCACCCGTGGTGGACGCGTCGACGACGGCACCAGCGCACTCGACACCGAACCCGAGAGCGTCAAGCGCAAGCTCTCGTTGTCGCTCGCCGTGGCGCCCTTCGACTGGACCGCCTCCGACGGTCGCACCTATCGGGTGAACCTGTTCGACACGCCGGGGTATGCCGACTTCGAAGCCGAGGTCGACGCTGCGCTGAGCGTGTGCGATCTGGCCTTGTTCGTCGTGAGCGCGGTCGATGGGGTCGAGGTGTCGACCGAGCTGCTCTGGCGCCGGGCCGCTGCACGAGGGCTGCCACGGATGGTGTTCGTCAACAAAGAGGACAAGGACCGCGCCGACTTCCACGGAGTGCTCGAGCAGTTGAGTGCAGCGTTCGGGGAGAGGTTCGTTCCGCTGGAGCTGCCTCTCGGCGAAGCCGGCGCGCTGCATGGGATCGCCGACGTGTTGAGTCAAAAGGCACTCGAGTACGAGCCGGACGGCACGCATCACAGCGAACCGATGCCGCTCGATGTGGCCGACGAAGAACATCGACTTCACGACGACGTCGTCGAGGAGATCGTGGCGGGTGACGATCGCCAGCTGGAGCGGTACTTGTCGGGAGACGACGTGTCGGTCGCCGAACTGGAGCGCACACTGCGCCGAGAGGTGCTCGACGGGCTGGAGTTCCCTGTGCTGGTCGGGTCGGCGGCGACCGGCGTCGGCCTCGATCGACTTGCCGATTTCATGTGCGAGCTCGGTCCGTCGCCGGCAGATCGACCGGCATCGGTGATGGCGGGTGGCGAGTCGGTGCAGGTGCCGGCCGACCCTGATGGCCAGCCGGTGGTCCATGTGTTCAAGACCATCGCCGATCCGTTCGTCGGTCAGCTGTCGGTGTTCAAGGTGTTGAGCGGCACCGTTCGGGTCGACGACCATTTGGTCAACAGTCGCACCGGCACCGACGAACGGTTGCACGGCTTGTTCTCCCTCAGGGGCAAGGACCAGACGTCCGTCGGCGAGGTGCGCGCCGGCGACATCGCCGCCGTCTCCCGACTCGCGTCGGTGCGCACGGGCGACACCTTGGCACCGAAGGGGCTGCCCGTTCGGGTGGCGAACCTGGAGTCCGAGGCCCCGCAGCTCGGGGTCGGCATCGTGCCGCGAACACAGACCGACGACGACAAGTTGGGTGGCGCTCTCTCTCGTCTGCAGTCGGAAGACCCGATGCTGGTTGTCGATCGCAGCGACGAGACGCATCAGACGGTGTTGCGGGGGGTCGGCGACATCCACATCGCCGTCACGCTCGAACGGTTGGCACGGAAGTTCGGCGTGGCGGTGGAGACCGAGCCGGTTCGAGTGGCGTATCGCGAGACCATCGCTGGTCGCGCCGACGCGGAAGGCAAGGTGAAGAAGCAGAGCGGGGGCCACGGGCAGTTTGCGGTCGCCAAGATGCGTGTGTCACCGCTGCCCCGGGGCGAGGGTTTCGTGTTCGTGGATTCCGTGGTCGGTGGTGCCATCCCGCGTGCTCTCGTTCCCGCTGTGCAGAAAGGGGTGGAGGAGACGATGGTGAACGGGGGCGTGCACGGGCTTCCGGTGGTCGACGTCAAGGTGGAGTGCTACGACGGCAAGTCTCACAGCGTCGACTCGAGCGAGATGGCGTTCAAGACCGCTGCGTCGCTGGGGCTGAAAGAAGCGCTCACCATTGCCGGCGTCGTCGTGCTCGAGCCGGTGTCGCAGGTGCGTGTCACGGTTCCCGCCGTCCATCAGGGCGATGTGATGGGCGACATCGCCACCAAGCGCGGGCGGGTGATGGGCACCGAGGCGACCGACCATGGAGAGCAGGTCATCACAGCGCACGTCCCCACGCGAGAGCTCCTCCGCTACGCGGTCGAACTGCGCTCCATGACCGGGGGACGGGGGCGTTTCGCAGCGGACCACGACCACTACGACGTGCTGCCGTCCCACCTGGTGTCAGGGGCGGTCTCGTCGGCGAGGCACACTCCATGAGATGACCACTTCCGGATCCGAACCCGACCCGCGCGTCGATCGAGATGGCGCTCGGCTCGATTTCTCCCGAGACATGAGCTACTCCGACTATCTCCATCTCGACGAGGTGCTGACTGCGCAGCATCCGCTGTCGCCCGACCACAACGAGTTGTTGTTCATCGTCCAGCACCAGACGAGCGAGCTGTGGATGAAGCTGATGCTCCACGAGTTGGCCGCAGCCACGACCGCGCTGGCCAACGACGACCTGCACGTGACGTTCAAGATGCTGTCGCGGGTGAGCCGGATCATGGAGCAGCTCGTGCACGCCTGGGACGTGTTGGCCACGATGACACCTCCGGAGTATTCGGCGATCCGTCCGTACCTCGGCAACAGCAGCGGTTTCCAGAGCTGGCAGTACCGGTGCATCGAGTTCGCGGCGGGCAACAAGAGCGAGGTGATGTTGAAACCCCACGAACATCGCCCCGACCTGCACGCAATGGTGTCCGAGGCGTTGCGCACACCGTCGTTGTACGACGAGGCGCTCGGCGCGCTGGCGCGGCGTGGGTTGCCGATTCCCGACGAGGCGCTCGAGCGCGACTGGACCCTGCCCTACGCCGCCGACCCGAGGGTCGAAGCGGCCTGGCTCGAGGTGTACCGCGCTCCCGAGCAGCACTGGGATCTGTACCAACTGGGTGAAGAGCTGGCCGACTTCGAAGACGCCTTCCGCCTGTGGAGGTTCCGCCACGTCACCACGGTCGAGCGTGTCATCGGGTTCCGTCGGGGCACCGGTGGCACGCCCGGGGTGAGCTACCTGCGAGCGATGCTCGACGTGGTGCTGTTCCCCGAGATCTGGTCGTTGCGCAGCTCGCTCTGATCGTGTGGTGTCGTTCGTGAGTCCGTCGAATCGGTTCATCCACCACTTGGATCCGGCCATGTGGTACCGGATCGTCAAGAGATTGCAACGCGATCGTCGCTTCTGACTCTCGACCTGTCACAACTCCCCCTGTACCTTGTGCCACTCCACGACCATGAGGGGCACATGGCCATGACGAAGGAACCGGAGTCGGGCCTGATGCCCGAGTACGACATCGTGATCCGAGCCGGCTCGGTGATCGACGGCACCGGTGGCCCGGCTCGCCGCGCTGACGTGGGCATCGTCGGCGACCGCATCGTCGCGATCGAACCCCACCTAGCCGGCGTGGGACACACCGAGATCGATGCTCTGGGTCGGGTCGTCACGCCTGGTTTCGTCGACATTCACACCCACCTCGACGCTCAGATCGCCTGGGATCCGGTCGCGTCGAGCAGCTGCTATCACGGGATCACGAGCGTGGTGATGGGCAATTGCGGTGTCACCTTCGCCCCCTGCAAGCCCGAGGACCGGGAGTACTTGGCCGAACTGATGGAGAGCGTCGAGGACATCCCGCGCGATGCGATCCTCACCGGTCTGCCGTGGGACTGGGTCACCTATGGCGAGTACCTGGCCAGCATCGACCGCATGCCGAAGGGTGTGAACGTCGGCGGCATGGTGGGCCACTGCGCGCTTCGGCACTATGCCATGGGCGAGCGCAGCATGGGTACCGACGAACCAACCGCGGATGATCTGTCGGTGATGGCCGACCTGCTGCGCGAGGCCATGGAGGCCGGAGCGCTCGGGTTCAGCACCAGCCGCACCTATCTCCACAAGGTGCCCGATGGTCGGCCGGTGCCCGGCACCTACGCCCAGCCGGACGAGCTCTACGTCTTCGCCGATGTACTGGGAGCCCACGGCGCGGGTGTGTTCGAGTCGGCGAGTCGCATCGGCGAGGGCGAGCGCGACGATGCCGATGTACCGAAGACACGGGCGGAACTCGCATGGATGGGCGAGGCGAGCCGGCGCAGTGGTCGCCCGGTGAGCTTCGGTCTCACCCAGCACGACAGCAGGCCCGATCTGTACGCCCGGGTGATCGGTTTCGCCAAGGAAGAGAACGCCACCGGTGCGGTCGTCCGTCCTCAGACCACCGCGCGCAGCGTCGGTGTGCTGTTCAGCATCGACACACGAACGGTGTTCGATCGGTGCCCGGCATGGAAGTCGCTGCGCGAGATGCGCAACGGCAAGAAGATGGTCGCGATTCGAGATCGAGCGTTTCGGGCGAAGCTGATCGAAGAAGCCGAGCACACCCCGCCGACGATCGACCTCGATCAGCTGTTCGTGCTGAATCAGGGCGCGACCCGCGGAGAGGCGCGCTACGACCTCGATCCGGACCACACCCTTGGTGCCGAGGCTCGCCGCCGCGGCATCAGTGCGGCCGCGTGCTACATCGAGCTGCTGCTCGAGACCGATGGCGCCCTGATCTGCAGCTACCCGTTCCTCAACCAGCGGCTCGACGCAGTCGAGGAGATGCTCGACGACCCGTTGGTCACGCTCGGTCTGGCCGATGCCGGTGCGCATGTGGGCCAGATCCTCGATGCGAGCCAGCCGACGTTCTTCCTCTCGTACTGGATACGCGAGCGGCAGCGGTGGAGCCTGGAAGAGGCGATTCGTCGCCTCACCAGCGACACGGCCGACCTGTTCGGCATCACCGATCGCGGACGGTTGCAGGTGGGTGCGTTCGCCGACGTGAACGTGATCGACTTCGAGGCCCTGCGGCTTCCGCCGCCTGAGTACGCTTTCGACTTCCCGCACGGTGCCGGTCGATACGTGCAGGGTGCCGAGGGCTACGACTACACGATCGTCAATGGTCAGGTGTTCATGGAACACGGCGTTCACACGGGTGTGTTCGCCGGGACACTGTTGAAGAACGCCGCCGCTCGCTGAAGTTGTCGTGTCGTGAACGCGCGAGCATTCGTGCTCAGGCGCCTGGGGGCGTGACGACAAAGGGGACCACGATGACACGAGCTTCAATCGACGCGCTTCGGGCCGAACAGGCACGGGCACTGGAACTGATCGACTCGCTCACGGCCGAGGAGTGGCAGGCCGCGAGTGGCTGCACCGATTGGCGCGTGCAGGACGTGGTGCAACACATGGCGAGCGTGT
>JAYSLK010000664.1:0-6834 GCA_043725585.1 Actinomycetota bacterium | reverse complement strand
CCCGGGCGGCGCCGTCGAGGTGGTCGATCGTGACGGAAACCAGGTGCATGAGGTGGGTCTCGGGTGGAGTCGGGCCGGAGCGGCGGGGGGCGGGTCAGGGCGGGGCGGGTCAGGTCAGGTCAGGTGGCGATCGAGCAGCATCGCATCGCCGAAGCTGAACAGTCGGTATCGCTCGGCGACGGCGGTCTCGTAGAGCCGCTTCCACCGGTCGCCCACGAACGCATCGATCATCATCAACAGCGTCGTGCGCGGCATGTGGAAGTTGGTCATCATCAGGTCGACGATCTGCCAGTCGTACGGGCGATGAATGAACAGCTGGCTGCGGCCCTCGAGCACGCCGGTGGTCGCTGCAGTCTCCAGCGCGCGCACGGTGGTGGTGCCGACCGCGACCACACGACGAGCGGCACGGCACCGAGCGATCACCTCCGGGGCGACGCGGTAACGCTCGCTGTGGATCTGGTGATGGCGCGGGTCGGGTTCGCTGACGGGTTGGAAGGTGTCGAGGCCCACGACCAGCTCGATTCGCGCAATGGGGACCCCCATCGCTTCGATGCGTGCGAGCAGCTCGGGCGTGAAGTGCAGCCCCGCCGTCGGGGCTGCTGCCGACGCCGGCTCGGCGGCGTACACGGTTTGATACCGCTCCTGGCGTTCGAGGGGGGTGGTGATGTACGGCGGGAGCGGCAACTCGCCGAACCGGGCCAGGATCTCGAGGGCATCTCCGTCACCCAGGATCGTCACCTCGGTGGTGTCGCCGGCGTCGGTCCGCGGCCCGATCTCGATCAGATCGTCGCCTGCCTCGGTGACGAGCCGCTCCCCCGCCTTCAGCTTGCGAGCCGGGCGCACCATGGCCTCCCAACGACGACGCTCGCTGTCGAGCGGCTCGAGCAACAGCACCTCGGCCGCGCCGCCGCTGTGGCGTCGCACCCTCAGCCGCGCCGGGATCACCTTCGAATCGTTGACGACCAGCAGATCGCCTTCGCGGAGTTCGTCGGTGAGGTCGCGGACGTGCCGGTGATCGGGTTCCGCACCGCCTCGATCCACCAGCAGCCGAGCCGAATCACGCGGCTCGACCGGCACCTGCGCGATCAGCCCCTCGAGAAGGTCGTAGTGGAAGTCGTCCAGTCGCATGGCCGCTCCAGGCTACGGCCGGCCCCCGACGAGTCGAGCGTGACGGCGACCGATCGAGCACCGATCGGAGGTACCGCGACGTCTGGTCGGACGTCTGGTCGGATGGGTCGGACGTCTGGTCGGACGCCTCGGCACGGTACGCAACGCTCGGAACCAGGTGTGCGACCATACAGGCATGCGCACAGAACACGTTGCTTGCGGCGGAGCCGGAGCTGAAGGATCGATGTCTCTCTTCGTGTGGGACCCACCCGTTGATCGTCGCGCCGTCGGTTCGGTGCTGCTGATCCAGGAGATCTTCGGCGTCGGCCCCTACATCACCGCCGTCGCCGAGCGACTCGCTGCTGCCGGTTACCTGGTGGGCGCGCCCGACGTGTTCTGGCGGTTTGCGCCCAACTGGGCGAGCGACCACACCGAGGCCGGCCTGGGTGCGTCGATCGAGAAGGTGGGCAAGCTCGACTTCCCGCAAGCGATCTCCGACTGCGTTGCGGCGCTCGACTCACTCGCCGGGCTCGCCGCGACTGGTGCTGGGGCCGGCGCGAAGGCTCCTGCCGTGATGGGCTTCTGCTTGGGCGGCACGCTGGCGTGGGCCGTTGCTGCCGCCGGTGAGCCGTCGTGCTGCGTCAGCTACTACGGCTCGGGGGTGCCAGGGATGCTCGGCATGATCGACCAGGTCACGTGCCCGACGTTGTTCCACTTCGGCAACGCCGACGCCTACATCCCCAACGACGGCGTCGATGCGGTGGCCGCGGCGATCGCCGGGCGTGACGGGTTCTTCCTCAACGTCGAAGACGCAGGTCACGCATTCGACAACCACGAGAGCGAGATGTTCTGGAACGCCGACGCGGCCAAGAGCGCCTGGGCCAAGACGATGAGCTTCCTCACCGAACACGCCTGACCGGGCGAGTCCGTGAGCGGCACCCGCAGCATCTGCGGGCGGTGCTCACGGGCCGAGCCCTGAACGTCAGTCGAACAGGCTGGGGAGGCCCCCGCGATCGGGCGGCGGGGCGAGACCGAGGTGCGCCCATGCGGCAGGCATCGCGACACGCCCTCGCGGCGTGCGGGCGATCATGCCTTGTTGGATGAGGAACGGTTCGTACATGTCCTCGACGGTCTCGGGCTGCTCTCCCACGCTGATCGCAACCGTGCTGAGGCCCACGGGTCCGCCGTTGAACTGCACACAGATCGCGTTGAGGATCGCTCGGTCGACCTTGTCGAGGCCGAGCTCGTCGACGCCGAACAGCTTGAGACCCTTCTTCGCCGTCGCCTCGCTGATGGTGCCGTCGCCGCGCACCTCGGCGTAATCGCGCACCCGACGCAGCAGGCGGTTGGCGATGCGTGGCGTGCCACGCGAGCGCCTGGCGATCTCCCATGCGCCTTCGATGTCGATGTCGACGTGCAGGATGCCCGCGGCGCGCATCACGATCGCCTCGAGCTCGTCGTCGGTGTAGTAGTCGAGCCGGGCAACCAGGCCGAAACGATCACGGAGCGGACCGGTGATCATGCCCGTGCGCGTGGTGGCGCCGATCAGCGTGAACGGCGGCAGCGTGAGCCGGATGCTGGATGCCGCCGGGCCCTTGCCGACGACGATGTCGAGCTGGAAGTCCTCCATCGCGGGGTACAGGATCTCCTCGACCGCACGAGAGAGCCGGTGGATCTCGTCGATGAACAGCACGTCGCCCTCCTCGAGCTTGGTCAGGATGGCCGCGAGGTCACCCGCCCGTTCGAGCGCCGGGCCCGACGTGATGAGGAGATGCACGCCCATCTCGGCCGCGACGATGCCTGCCATGGAGGTCTTGCCCAGACCCGGCGGGCCCGCCAGCAGGATGTGGTCGGCCGGCTGTCCACGCTTGGTCGCCGCCTCGAGAACGATCGTGAGATGTTCTTTCAGCTCGCTCTGTCCGACGAACTCCGACAGCCGCTTCGGGCGCAGGCCGACGTCGTCGACCTGGTCGGTGTCGTCGATCGGTCCGGGGTCGACGGGTCGAGGAGCGACCGGACGTGTGGCCAGTGGGTCGATGAACTCCTCACGCACGCTTTGCCCCCAACAGCTTCAGCGCATCGCGCAGCAAGGTGGACGCGTCGCCCGTGGACGGCAACTCGCGCAGCGCGTCGCGTACCTCGTCGGGGCCGTAGCCCAGACCTGCGAGCGCCTCACGAACATCGCTCACCACGCTGGTGGCACCGCCTGCCCCACCACCGACCCCGACGGGATCGAGCATCGGCAGGCTCATCCGGTTGCGGAGCTCGATGAGCAATCGCTCGGCCGACTTCTTCCCGACACCCGGCACGAGCGTGAGCGCACCCATGTCGCTGGTTGCCACGATGTCGACCAGCGCCGATGGCGCGTGCGTGCCGAGGATCGCCATCGCCATCGCCGGTCCGATGCCGTGTGTGCCGATGAGGATCTCGAACGTCGCTCGCTCGTCGCGATGACGGAACCCGTACAGGGTCTGCGCATCTTCACGGATGTGGTGATGGATGTAGAGGAAGACCGGCGACGACGGCTCGAGCTCGGCCAAGGTGCGCGGCGTCACCGAGACGAAGTACCCGATCCCTGCCACCTCCACCAGCACCGTGGTGTCGGCCGAACGCTCCAGCACCGTGCCCCGTAGTGATCCGATCATCGTGGCCTCCTCACCGTCCTGCACTCGATGCGGCCACCCGAGCCGCGGTATGGGCTGCTACCTGTGCCGCCATCGGAGCCATGGCCAGGTGACACAGCGCCAGCGCGGCCGCGTCGGCTGCGTCGGGCGGCTCGGGCACCGATGCGAGCCCGAGGCGCGCCTGCACCATCCTCTGCACCTGCACCTTGTCGGCACCGCCCCACCCGGCGACTGCGTTCTTCACCTGGTTCGGCGTGTACTGCACCACCTCACAGCCGGCAGCCGCCGCCTCGGCGAGCGCAAGGCCGCTCGCCTGCCCGACGCTCATCGCCGTGCGCACGTTCACCTGGAAGAACACCTGCTCGACAGCCACCGCGTGTGGTGCGAACTCGGCGATCAGCGCCGCCAACTCACCCTTCAACTCGGCCAGACGTTGCGGCAGAGGCGAGCTGGGCGGGGTGCGCAACACGCCGAGCGACAACGCCCGCACCACTCGCGATCCGCTGGACTCGATCACCGCGTACCCGCAGCGCGTGAGACCCGGGTCGATCCCGAGCACCCGGATCGTCGCACGGGCCGTCATCGACCGACCGCACCCGACACGGGAACTCCAGCAGCTGCCGGAACTGGCGGAACTGGCGGAACTGCCGGAACGAGGACCTGCGAGGCGAACACGCGTACGACTGTATCAGCGAGCGGTGCCGTGGTCGGGCATTCTCACGAGAGCTTGTTGAGCACCTCGACCAGCTCGCTCACCGGGCGATACGTGAGTCCGGCGATGGCGCGATGTGCGTAACGCACCGTGCCCGTGGCGTCGATGATGAACACGCTGCGCCGCGGGAACCCGATCGGGCCGAGCGTGCCGAACAGCCCGGCGACCTTCTTGTCCGTGTCGGCCAACAACGGGAACTTGAAGCCGTGCTTGCCCGAGAACTTCTCGTGGCTGTCGAGGCCCTGCGCCGAGATGCCCAGCACCTGGGCATCGAGGGCCTCGAACTGGCCGAGCTCGTCGTTGTAGCTGTTGAGCTGCTTGGTGCAGACCGGCGTGTCGTCACCCGGATAGAACACGAGCACGACCGGCCGTCCGGCGAAGTCGTGCAAGGACACGTCGTGACCACCGGTACCGGGCAGGGTGAAATCGGGCGCCTGATCTCCCACGTTGATGCTCATCAGCCGACCGCCTCCATGAGTTCATCGCTGATGTCGAAGTTGCCGTAGACGTCCTGCACGTCATCATTGTCCTCCAACGCATCGACGATACGGAGGATCTTCTTGGCATCTTCGAGATCGCTCACCTCGATCACCGTCGATGACACCATGGTCGATTCGGCGGACACGACCGTCAGGCCTGCAGCTTCGAGCGCATCGCGCACCTCGTACACGTCCGACGGCGGGCACGTGATGCGGTACCCCTCGCCGTCGGCAGCCACGTCCTCGGCTCCCGCCTCGAGGGCTGCCATCATCACATCGTCCTCTGGGCCCGTCGCGAGGATCACGCCCTTCCGGTTGAACTGCCAGCCGACCGCGCCCGGTTCGGCGAGCGAGCCTCCGAGCTTCGAGAAGATGTTGCGAACGTCGGCGCTACTGCGATTGCGATTGTCGGTGAGCACGTCGACGAGGAGGCCGACGCCACCCGGGGCGTATCCCTCGTAGGTGATGCTCTCGTACGTGCCCCCGTCGGACTGGCCGGTTCCCCGCTTGATGGCACGGTCGATCAGGTCGTTGTTCATCGACGCAGCCTTCGCCTTCAGCACCATCGTGCGCAGCGTGGCATTGGTGGACGGATCACCACCGCCGTCGCGCGCCGCGACCTCGAGCTGACGAGCCAACTTGGCAAAGATCTTGGCGCGCTTGGCATCGGCCGCGCCCTTCTTGTGCTTGATCGTTGCCCATTTGGAGTGACCGGACATCTCTGTCTCCGAGTGTGAGCTGAGCGGTGCGCTCAGGCGGCCGTAGCCGCGGAAGTATGGACCATGTCGAGGAACATCGCGTGCACGCGCCGATCCGTCGTCAGTTCGGGGTGGAACGAGGCGACGAGCACGTGGGCCTGCCGGGCGAGCACGGGCACATCGCCGAGCCACCCGAGCACCTCGACCGCCGGACCACACCGCTCGACCTTGGGCGCCCGGATGAAGACCACGTGGAACGGATCGGCAAGGCCCGTCACGTCGATGTCGGCCTCGAAGCTGTCGATCTGGCGGCCGTATCCGTTGCGCCGTACCGAGAGGTCGATCGAGCCGAGGGTGAGTTGGTCGGGCCGTCCGTCGAGGACCTCGGAGGCGAGCAGGATCATGCCGGCGCAGGTGCCGAACACGGGCATCCCCGACGCGAGCCGGGCAGCGAGCGGGACGACCAGCTCGGCGGTGTTCAGGAGGCGCGACATCGTGGTGCTCTCACCTCCGGGCATCACGAGCGCGTCGACAGCAGCCAGGTCGGCTGGCGTTCGCACCTGTCGTGTCAGGGAACCGAGCTCGTCGAACACGCGCTGATGGGCCTCGAAGGCACCCTGCAGGGCGAGCACCCCGATCGTGGGCCGTCCCCGGTTCGCGGACGCGTCGGACGGGTGATCAGTCGATTCGGGGCGCGGTTGAGCAGACATGCGACCGTTCACCTGGGGGGCGCTCCCCCGACGAGATCGTCACGGTCGGCTCACCAGCCCCGCTCGGCGTATCGCTGATTGATCTCGTCCATGCCGATGCCGGTCATGGGCGCGCCGAGACCCCGGCTCACCTTCGCAAGGATGTGCGGGTCGCGGAAATGAGTGGTGGCCTCGACGATCGCCTTGGCACGCGGCATCGGGTCGTCGCTCTTGAAGATGCCCGAACCGACGAACACCGCTTGTGCGCCGAGCTGCATCGCGAGCGCCGCATCGGCGGGGGTGGCGATACCACCCGCGCAGAACAAAGGCACCGGCAACCAGCCGGTCTCGGCGATCTCTTGGACGAGCGGCAACGGAGCCTGCAACTGCTTGGCCCACTGGAACAGCTCGGCCGAGTCGGCCTGGGTGATCTTGCGGATGTCGCCGATGATGTTGCGGAGGTGACGGACGGCCTCGACGATGTTGCCGGTGCCGGCCTCGCCTTTCGAGCGGATCATGCACGCG
>JAYSLK010000663.1:0-3781 GCA_043725585.1 Actinomycetota bacterium | reverse complement strand
TCGGTACCGTGGCCGGCGACGACACCTTGTTGTGCGTCGCCGATGAAGACACGGGGGGCCCGGCGCTCGCTGCTGTGTTGCGCGAGTTGGCAGGTCTGGCGTGAGCGAGGCGGGCCAGACGTTGTGGCACGGCCGGTTCGAGGGCGGACCTGCCGCGGAGTTGATGGCCTTCACCGAGAGCCTTTCGTTGGACTGGAGGCTGTGGCCCGACGACGTCGAGGGCTCCCGAGCCCACGTCCGCGGTCTCGCCCGGGTCGGGATCCTCAGCACACTCGAATGCGACAGCGTCCTGGCCGCGCTCGATGTGGTGGCCGACGAGTTGGCGGCCGGGATCTTCGTGTTCGTCCCGTCGGACGAGGACATCCACACGGCGGTCGAGCGCCGCGTCACCGAACTGGCGGGCGCCGCCGGAGCCAAGCTCCACACGGGCAGGAGTCGCAACGACCAGAGCGCAACCGACGTTCGCCTGTGGTGCAAGCGCGAGCTGATGGTGATCGCCCGCCGAGTGCTCGAGCTGCAACGGGTGCTGTTGCGTCGAGCTCATGAACACGAAGGTGTGTACCTTCCCGGCTACACCCATCTCCAGCGTGCGCAACCGGTGTTGCTCGCTCATCATCTGCTGGCCCATGGCTGGGCGTTAGGCCGGGGAATCGACCGAATCCTCGACGCGCTGGAACGGATCGATGTGTCTCCGCTCGGCGCAGGAGCGCTCGCAGGTTCGTCGTTGCCGTTGGATCCGGACGGCACCGCCGCCGATCTGGGCTTCGCCAGGCGGTTCGAGAACTCGATGGATGCCGTCGGGTCACGCGACCACATCGCTGAAGCCTTGTTCGTTCTCACCCTGATCGCGATCGATCTGTCGCGCATCGGCGAAGAGATCGTGCTGTGGACCACCGATGAGTTCGGCTTCGCCAGGCTCGACGACGCCTACGCGACAGGCTCGTCGATGCTGCCGCAGAAGAAGAACCCCGACATCGCCGAGCTCGCTCGTGGCAAGGCAGGCCGCGTGATCGGTGATCTGACCGGCTTCCTGGCGACCATGAAGGGTCTCCCGCTCAGCTACAACCGCGACTACCAAGAGGACAAAGAGCCGCTCTTCGACGCGACCGACCAGGTTCGATTGGCGCTGGGCGCGGTGACCGGCATGATCGCCACCATCACGTTCGTGCCTGAGCGGATGCAGGCTGCAGCCGATGCAGAGACCAGCTCGGCCACCGATCTCGCCGAGTGGCTGGTGCAGCGCGGTACCCCGTTCCGTGACGCTCACGCCATCGTCGGCGCGATGGTCCGTGAGGCGCTGAGGGGCGAGCGATCGCTGCGCACCCTGGTGAACGAGCACCCCGAGCTCGGACCCGATGCGTCGATCCTCGTAGCACCGGGCGTGTCGGTGAAGCGGCGCACCACGCCCGGAGGGGCCGGACCGGTTCCCGTGGTCGACCAGATGGTTCGTTTCCAGGCCGAGCTCGAGCGTCTCGGGGAGGCGCTCGACGAGAGATGAGGGTGGGTCGTGATGCGCTCCGTCTGCCGCCATCGTTCTTCGCCCGCGATGCCACCGTGGTGGCGCCCGAGCTGTTGCACAAGCTGGTGGTGATCGGCGACGGCGAGGAGCGGATCGAGGCACGGATCGTGGAGGTGGAGGCATACACGCGCGACGATCCGGCGAGCCACTCGTTTCGCGGGCCGACCAAGCGAAACGCCACGATGTTCGGTCCGCCCGGCCGGCTCTACGTGTACCTCGTCTACGGCATGCATCATTGTGCGAACGTCGTCACCGGCGATGCCGGCGACGGCCAGGCCGTGTTGCTGCGGGCCGCGGTCATCGACGGGATGCCGCGACGGCGCACCGATGGCCCGGGGAAACTGGCCAAGGCGCTCGGGCTCGAGCGAACCCACGACGGGAACGATCTGGTGATCGTCGACGATGGTTCGCCGGTGCCGTCTGCCGAAGTGACCGCGCGCATCGGGATCTCCAAGGCGGTCGACTGGCCGCGTCGATGGTCCAGCACCTGGCCGTCGTCGGTGTGACCGATCGGTCCTGAACGAGCCAGTGGTGCGTCAGCCGCACCAATCCACGTCAGCGCCGTGGTAGCCGACGTGGGCGAGCAGCTCCTCGGTCCCCACCGGGCTCGACGCGTTCCAGGTGGTGAGGCGCAGGTCGGCGTGTTCCTGGGTTGCCGGCTCCATGCGCAGCCAGTACACCGGTGCCGCGGGGGTTGATCGGGCGCCGGCACTGGCCAATGCGGAGCGGATCGAGCTCTTGGTGTCCGCCGCCAGGTACTGCCACACGATCGAGTGGAAGACCACGGTGGCGACACCATCGAGGTGACCATCGAGGTGACCATCGCCGAGCTTCTGCGTGAGCCAGTCTCCGGCATCGGCTGCGTCGACATGCAACGGATGCAGGCGAGCAATCTCGATCGCCTGGTCGAGTCGTTGGAACCGTTCGATCTGATCGGGCCACACGAACGACAACATCGACGTGCGACCGTCGTCGGTGCTGACATCGATCGGGCTCACGTCGACCGACCCACGTTCGACGATCCTGATGCCGTGGTGGAGATGGGGCGGCGGGCGCCTGTACCACTCCGGTCCGAACTGCAGCGGTGAGGTGGGGTCGCCGGCGCTGCTCTCGCCCGTGCTGAAACCGAAACGATCCCAGTGCGACAGCAGGCCGGCGGAACCGCCGAGCTCGAGGGTGCGAAGGCCGTGGTCGGTCCGGTCGGCTACGGCGGAGAACCCGGCAGCCAACACGGCGGCTCGCCCGACTTCGTTCGTCTGCACGTTGCGGAGCACTCCCCGAGCGAACTCGCCCCGGTGGAGGGCGACGACGCTCAGGAACACGTCGGTGATGTCGCCCCCGGTCCAACGACCACCACACGACGGGAACGACGCGGCCAGCTCGGGCGCCGCGCCGGCGAGGGCAAGTCGATGCGCTGTCGCGAGGTAGCGCAGCGGCACCGCATCGTGCAACGGCCGCTCGCTCACGTCCTCGAGCAGTTCGGCTGTCAGTCCGCCGCTGAGGTAGTCGCCTGCCAACCCCGACAAGAGGGATGCGTACAGAGGTGAACCGATTCGAGCGCACGATTCGGCTTGATGTTCGATTGCCTCGATCAGGCTGAACGTCGTCTCGACCACGCTGCGACCATAGCTCGTCACCGATGGTCGACGATCCGGCCGAGCGCTCCCGTGAAGTTCCGAGTGCGGAGTGCCGGGCAGCGGGTGCCGAGTGCGGAGTACCCGGTGCCGGGTGCCGGATGCCGCAGCACGGAGCGTCGGCAGAGGATGAAAGGATCGAATTCGGCGGCGTCTTTGCCGACCTCAGCTGGCAACATGGATCCTCTATGGATCTGCTCGACGACCTCACGGCCCGTGGCCTCCTCCACGATGCCACCGACCTCGGCGCCCTTCGCGCCCGGATCGCCCAGGGTCCGATCGGTCTGTACATCGGATTCGACCCGACGGCCGACTCCCTGCACGTCGGCCACCTCGTGGGTCAGCTGTTCATGCGCCGGTTCCAGCTCGCCGGGCACCGACCCTTTCCTCTGGCGGGAGGCGCCACCGGCATGATAGGGGACCCGGGAGGTAGGAGCGAGGAGCGCAACCTGCTCGACATGGACACGCTTCGGCACAACGTCGAGCGCATCAAGGTTCAGCTCACCAGGTTACTCGACTTCGAACCCGGCCCGTTCCAGGCCACGCTGGTCAACAACGCCGACTGGACGATGTCGATCACGGTGCTCGACTTCCTACGCGACGTGGGCAAGCACTTCACCGTGAATCA
>JAYSLK010000662.1:0-11556 GCA_043725585.1 Actinomycetota bacterium | reverse complement strand
TGCGCATCGCGGGGGGCTTGACGATCGGTGTCATCTGGGTGGGATCCATGCTGGCATTCGTCGCTCTTTTCGCTCGTGGTCTCGCCTACGGCTGAACCTCCAGGCGCCAGTGTCGTGCTTGTCGCAGGTCGCGTTCGACGAGCCGGCGAACAGTTCGAACGTGGCGGCGTGACCGAGCGCTCAATTGACCCTTTCGGCACCATGCAACCGGGAGAGCTGGACCGCTTCGGCCATCTTCACCTTCACCCGTGACGTTCCTGCCGCAGCCGCTTCAACGAGCCACATCCGTGCGCCGTCGCCGAGCTCCAAGAGCTAGCGCCGAGTTGCCGATCTGATCTTCATGGATTTCCCGCGGGAAACCGGCAGGGCGCCGATCTACCGATCTTCGATACCTCGCCTCGGGCGAGCGGGGGCGCACAACGACAATGCGCGGTAGCCGGCGGTAGGAAGCGAACAGCGGACTGGGTTGTCTCCGACGCCGTGCTTCCGCCGTACTCGGTGTCGCGGGTTTCGCTCTTCGAGGGAACTCGGCCGGTGTCGGCGGTGTCGGACCGGCAGCAGACTGAGATCACACATGCATGCCGCGGATTCGACCGAGTGCGACGACGACGCGTTGGTCGAGCGCGTCCGAGCCGGGGATCGGTCGGCCTTCGGTGAACTTGTACGACGGCATCAGCGGGCGGCGGTGAGGGTGGCCGCCGTGATCAGTGGATCGACCGAGGAGGCCTACGACATCGTGCAGGACGCATTCGTGAACGTGCACCGCCATCTCGGCACCTACGACGGGCGTGGCTCGGTCCGTTCGTGGATTCTCCGGGTGGTGGCGAACCACGCCAAGAACCAGGTGCGTGGACGCGTGCGCAGGCTGCGGCGCGACGAGCGGCATGCTGGGCTTGCGCTGACGGTCGACGACAGCGCCGAGGAACTGGTGGAGCGCCGTCTCGAACACGAGGCCCTCGTTGACGCGCTGGGCCGGCTTCGCGCGGACGATCGGGCCGTGCTCGGGTGCAGGTACGTGACCGGGCTCGGCGAGGCCGAGACTGCTGAAGTGCTCGGCATCGCCCGTGGCACCGTGAAGTCGCGGACCTCGCGTGCGCTGGGACGTCTTCATGACCAGCTCGAGCGCGATCGGACCTCGGGCGCGTCCGGGCTCGACGGGGCCACCGGGAGGCTCGCATGATCGCCGAACACGACCTCATCGCTCGGCTCGGCGCGCTGGGCGACGCACTTGATCTCCCTGTCGAGCGGACGAGCCGGGTGGTCGACGTCGTGCTGGCCCGGCTCGACGAACCCGGTTCCCAAACGGCTCCATTCGCAGCCGATCGTGACCGCCGCCGCTGGACTCTGGTGGCATCGGTCGCAGTGGTCGTCGCCGTAGCAGTGACCGCTATCCCCGATGCGCGCCGCGCCGTGGCTCGGTGGCTCGGGCTCGACCGAGTGTCGGTTGAGGTCGATCCGAAGCTGTCTCCGTCGTCGTCGGCCGGCACGTTCACCACGCCAGGTCCGGGCGAGAGCCGGGTCGTCGTTGTCGAGGGTCGGCAGGTGCTCGTGTCAGCGATCGCTGGCACGCTCGACGAAGTGTCGGTGTCCAAGACGGTGGGGTCGTCGGATCAGGTGCGGTCGGTGGGGGTGGTCGGTTGGCCGGGACTGTGGATCTCGGGCGGCCCCCACGAGGTGATGTACCGCGCACTCGATGGCAGCGTGCTCGTCGAACGGATGGCCGCAGACACGCTGTTGTGGCAGGAGGCCGACGTGCTGGTGCGTCTGGAAGGGTTCACCGACCTCGAGACCGCTCTGGGCTACGCCTCGATGATCGCTGCGCCTGCGACGCCATGAGTTCGCACTTTGCACGCGATGTCGGAACCCGCGGGACCGCTGCGGTGTCGGACAGGCATGACCCTCAGATCACGCCCGCAACCCGGATCGAACAACTCGACGCAACGGATTGGCGCAGTCCGCAGGATCGCAGCCGCATCAGTCGTTCAGCTCATCGCCGCGTGCGGCCTCGTGGCGGGATCAGCGTCGGTCGCGTCCGCAGGAGGGTGGGCGGTGGCATCGATCGACTCGGTCCCGACCCCCCGAGCGGGTGCAACCGAAGTGGTCGGGTTCACGATCCTGCAACACGGCGTCACCCCCGTCGATCTCCTCGCCGATCCAGGTAGCGAGGTAGGGATCGAACTGGTCGACGCCGATGGTTCGGTCTCCTTCTTCCCGGCGGTGTCAGACGGCGGAGTTGGTCACTACCTCGCCACCGTCGTCTTCGACGATGCCGGCGATCACGAGTGGAGCATCCGGATGGGCTGGTTCGGATCACAAGCGCTGGGCACGGTGACAGTGACCGATGCGGAGGCGTTGTCCGACGGCTCATCGTGGCCCGCAGTGCGGGTCGCGCTAGCGGTGCTGGCTGCCACCCTCGCCGCTGGGGCGCTCGTCGACCTGGTGGCCTCGCGTCGCCGGACCCGGGTCTCGCTGTCGTGAGCCGAACGGGGCGTACTGCACTACCCATCGCAGCGGTGGTCGTGGTGTTCGTCGTGGCCACATGGGGTCGGGGAGAACCAAGCACCGCCACCGCGCCCGTCGACGGGGCGTCGCTGTTCAGGGCGAAGGGATGCGCCACCTGCCACCTCGGGCCCGACACGAGGCCGTTGTTCGATGGCTACCCGCCACTCGACGACGCGGTGTTCTGGGCAGCGGATCGCCGGCCGGGAATGAGCGCTGCCGACTACCTCGCCGAGTCGATGGCAGCGCCGGAAGCCTTCTCCTCACCAGCCTTCCTCGAGGGCCCGGGACCGTCGAGTTCGATGCCACGTCTTCGGTTGTCATCGGAAGAGATCCAGGCGCTCGTCGCCTATCTGCTCGGCGATGGCTGAGCCCGTCTGTGGTCCTTACGGCGATGCGGCTCGCTCGACCGCCAGCGTGATCGGCACGCCGGGGTTATCGGCATGGGAATGCAGCACCTACTCGTTGGCTTCAGCCCCGAACAACGACCTCGATTCGCGCCCGAGATCCTGCCCCCGCCGCACGGCATCGCCCCGCCCTCGGAGCCTGGTCGGGAACGCCGATCAATCCGGTGAGCGGCGGCGCAGAGCCATCACGAGGGTCCAGGCGCCGGTGCACCACCAGGCCCAGGCCACCAAAACTGGCTGGAAGAAGAGCCGATTGCGTCTGGCACTGTCGGAGGTCAGGCCGAATGCGTCGTCGCCGTCGATGTACTGGCTGATGTTGCCAGGGAAGACAGCTATGAAGAACAGCCCGACGACGAGCCCGACGAGGGCGCGCCGGCGCGTCATGACGATCAAGGCGATACCCAGCACGATCTCGACGACACCGGACAGGACGACGATGACGTCCTTGTCGATCCCGACCCAGTCGGGCACCTGAGCCTGGAAGTCGCTGCGATCGAAGGTCAGGTGGCCCAGCCCAGCCAGGACGAGTGCCCCACCGAGGATGACCCGTGCAGCCGACCGGAGGCGGGCCGAGCCAAGGACTTCCATCGTCCGCACCGTACCCGTCGGTGATGCACAACGCGTTCTGAGACGTCCGACCGATCGTTCACGGGAACGCGCAGGCCAGAAACGGGGAGCGACGAACAGCGTCGAGCCGACCGCTGAGTGACGTCACGTCACGCAAGGTACCGGTGGAGGTTCGTCAAGGACCGGTCAAAGGATCGGCGCGGAGCGTTCGTCAACGGATCTTGACTCACGTGTCGCTGAGTAGCGGGTTACAACCTCCAACACACGGCAGATGTACTCGGATTCTCAAGTTCCTCACGGAACGTTCCGATGACTTTGCCGTCACTCACACGATGGAGCGGACATGAGGCGGCAACCTGAACGACGACCGGATCCCGGCAAGGCGCACCCAGACGCGCTCCGGCGAGATCGCGACCTGGGCACGACTCTGACGGAGCTCCTGGTCACGATCGTCGTGATGGGCATCGTCGTGGCCCCGGTGATGACGGCCGTGATCGGCGTGGTCAGGTCGTCGTCCACCAATCGTGGGCTCTCCCAGGTGGAGACGGTGCTGAACAACGCGGCGAACCTGCTGAACCTCGCTCAACCGGTGTGCGACTACTCCAGCGTGGCAGAACAAGCCGCCGCCCCACTCGGCTGGCCGGCGAACTCGGTGACCGTCGAGGAGTCGCACTTCATTCCTGGCGCCACACCTGCTGTCGAAGGCAGATGGACGCCGGGAGCCTGCGTCGGCACCGTCCCGGGAAGCCTCCTGGTGCAGATGGTGTCGGTCACGGTGCGGAATCCAGAGACCGGCGCCCAACGAAGCATTCAGGTGGTGAAGAGTGATGTCTGACCGATTTCCTGTGCGTCGACGCATGAGGGAGCTCGCGGGCCGTGATCGGCGAGACGAGGGCTCCACGCTGCCTGAACTGTTGATCACCGTGATGCTGTTGGGCCTGATCATGGCGAGCCTCACGTCGGCCGTGATCGTCCTCGTGCGCGAACAGGACAACTCGAAGGGTCGGCTCAACGTGTCGAAGGCCGAGACGAGCGTCGGTCTGTGGATGCCGGCCGACATGGCCTCGGCCGAGACGGTCGATGTGAGCCCCAGCGCCTCACCGTGTGAAACGACGTGCCCTCCCGGCACGCCGCTCGGCGGGTCGAGCTCGATGATGCTGTCGTGGACCTCGCTGGAGGCCGGACCGACGTCGGCGGTGCCTTCCAGGGTCAACGTCTCGTACCGATACACCCAGGTGGGCATCGACTATCACCTGCTTCGAGTCGAATGCACGTCGGTCGCCGACGGGCCGTGGTCGTGCAACACGCTCACGGTGCTGCGTGGTCTGGCCGCCCCGCCGCCTGGCGTGTCGTGGACCCCCGGCGTCACCGTTCCGGACTGGGTGATCGACGTCGGCCAGCCCGGTGGAACCGACGTGAACGGCAACCCTCTTCCTCCGGATCCGAACGTCACTCGCAAGAACGCCCAGCGCGTCGTGGTGACGATCAACGGCGGCGGCGATGTGGCGGGAGCCGGCGGGGGGCTGAACACGATCAGCCTGAGCGCGAGTGGCACTGAGCGGGGCGTGATCAACGCGTCGAGCACCTTCGGAACGCCCAGCTTTACCGAAGCACGCACTCGATGTGGCGGCAACTACGGGCTCATCATCGACGACTCGGGCTCGATCGGTGGTGCGATGGGCACGGTCCGCAACGGCGTTCAGTCGTTCATCGACGCCTTCGCCGGCACCCCGATCAGGATCCAACTCGTCCGCTTCGACGCGACAGCGAGCGTGATCGGTCAGAACCCGCGCACTCGCTACTTCGACATGCTCAACCCGGCCGATGTGGCCGAACTGCGCACAGGGGTGAACGGCCTCACCGCCAACGGATACACGAACTGGGAAGACGCCCTGCACCGGATGTTCTACGACCAGAACGGCTTGGTGCTCCAGGCCAAGCCCGAGACGGTGATCTTCTTCACCGACGGTGAGCCGACCTGGAGCCGGGTCGACGGCACATCGACGCCGGGCGCCGCCCTCAACCCGCCTCCTCGTCAGCCCGAGCTGATGAACACCTCGGGCTGGTATGACCAGGAGGCATTCAACCGCGCCAAGGTCATCGTCGACCGGTTCCGGTCGGATGTGAAGTTCATCGGCGTGGGCGTTGGACCTGCGTTCGCCAACTCCAGCGACTGGCTGTCGTACGGAGCCGGGTGGCACTACAACTACTTCCGCGGCTTCCACTACGAGAAGCGCAACTCGGCGACGAGCTCGTGGCGCACTGTCGGCCTCGCCGAGTACAACTCGACGTCGCCTGCGTCGAACCGACGGATCCAGTACTCGTCGCCTTACCAGTACTGGGAACCGACGACGAAGTCGATCTACGACGGGTTGTCCTCGTCGGCACGGCAGCGTCAGAAGGAGTACACGGCGCCCTTCGTCAGCTACGACGTCACCACGACCCGGACGCCGAACAGCACCATCCTCACTCGCCTCATCACCGACACCGACAACGGGATCCCAGCCGTCTCCGTGAACGGCGCCTACACCAACGCGGATACGGCGAACATGTACCTCCTCCCCGATTTCAACCAGTTCGCAGGGGCTCTCGAGGCGGTGGCGCTCGCCGAGTGTGGTGGCACGTTGACCCTGCAGACCAAGGTCGGAACTGCGCCGGCCGCCGATCCGTTCACCTATCAGCACACGGCCAGCACCAACTCGGCCGGTCTGCCGATTCCGGCAAGTCTCACCACCGTCACGACCACTCGAACGGTGCCGAGTGGCACGTTCGACTTCACGATTCCGAACGGTGAGTGGGTCACGGTCGAGATCCAGCCGGTGACCACATCGGGGCTGACCGGCTACGCGCCTGGTGCGTGGAGCTGCCGGGCGGGCGCGAGCGCAAAGACGTTCGACACGATCGCGAGTCCTGGGTCGCCATGGCCGGGCATCCGCGTCCGCCTGCTGGCCAACGAGGCCGTCTCGTGCACCCAAACGGTGAGCCGCATATGACCCGCCGTCACCACGGAAATGGCCGGGCGTTCGAACCATCGTCGACCCCTCGCGTACGGCCCGTGAGGTGCGTTGCCGACGGTCGCGGTGATGGCAACGCCCGCGACCGGCGCGATGAAGGCTCCGCTCTCGTGATCGTGCTCGCGTTGATCGTGTTGTGCGGATTCGTGATCCTCCCGATCCTCGAGTACTCCCAAACGGTCAGCCGCCAGACTCGCGTGCTCCAGACGAAGACGACTCGAGTCGAGGCCGTCAAGGGAGGCCTGCGCACCGCGCTGGCAGATCCGATCGAGCTGTTCAAGACCTGCGAGGCAGCGGGGCTCACGGTGCCCGTCACCTTGGCCAGCCCAGCATTGAACACCTCGGTCACGACGCACTGCTTCAAGATGGCGTCGACGCTGGCCGAGGACCCCAACACGCTCCGCTACGCCCTGGCGAGCACGCAGTCCGGCTCGGTGATCCCGTCGGGATCGATCGGGGTCGCAATGCCGGGCAGCGGCGGAAGTCCCGTGAACCAGTGGGTCTCCCAGGCCACGGCCGTGCCGGCGGACGACAAGATTTGGATGCCGAACCTGCCGCCCCGCAACCTCAGCATCCGGTCGCCGATCCCGTACTCGATGCCGGCCGGCTATCCGAACTGCCAGGTGTACTTCCCCGGCACCTACGTCGACCCGATCACGATCGAGTCGTCCACACCGGTCTTCTTCACGTCTGGCATCTACTACTTCGAACAGCCCATCCGAGTTTCGGCAGACGCCAGTGTCGTCATCGGCGGTGGTGCCGAAGAAGGCTGCACGAACGACCAGGAGGCTGCGTTCTATGCGATCGGCGCTCCGGCGGTGCACGGCATCTCCGGCCTGGGCGCAACGTTCATCTTCGGGAGACAAGGACGGCTCGTCGTCGACACCGTGTCGCCCGGAGCAGGGATCAGCGTGGTGTTCAACAAGCGCTACGTCAGCAGCACCGACACGACCACCACCAGCTCCGCCGGCGTCTCCATCGCGACGGTGAACGGTGAGATGAACGGTGCGAACCAGGTGGATCTCAACCGCCCCGGTTCGATGTTCGTGCCGCTGTCGCTGGTCGACGGCGCCACCCCCGTCCCCGCTGCAATGCAGGGGTACGTCCCGAGCACGCTGGTCAGTGGATCGTCGGGCACCGTCGGCCGCTACGTACGCGTGCAGCTCACCAGCACGGTCGACGCGCTGTCGCTCGCCGAGGTGCAGGTCAATGGCGTCAACTCCGGCGGCGTCGAAGGCCAGCTGGCGCTCGGAAGACCTGCGATTCAGTCGAGCACGGAAGGAGTCGCCGTCGCCTCCCGCGCCGTCGATGGGTCGACCGATGGTGTCTTCGCCAACAACTCCGTGTCGTCGACCACCGAGCTCGACGAGGCGAACCCCTGGTGGCAGGTCGACGTCGGCGACAACTCGATCGTGAACGAGGTGGTGCTCCACAACCGCGTCGATGCGTGCTGCTCAGGGCAGCTGCAGAACTACACCGTGTTCGTCTCGACAACCGACATGACGGGACGCAGCTACGCCGACCTGCTCGCCGATCCCGCCATCGCCAAGGTGACCCCGCCCGGTGCTGCCAGTCCGGTGGCTCGCATCCCGTTTTCCGTCACGGGCCCGCCGCTTCCGGTTCTCGAGGTGACGCTCACGTCGGCGACCCAGGTGAGGGTGCAGGTTCCTGGATACGTCTCGGCACCACAGGGTCGCGTCGTGATCAACACGGCACCCGGGGCGGAGGTCAACAAGGACATCAGCATCGGTGGAGGCACTCTGGCCGGCACCATGGAGGTGTCCACGGATCGTCCAGCAGCCTTTGCGTTCGGTCTGGTGAACCCGGTGGTGCTGATGACCCTGAAGATCGTCACGACGACGAATGCCGGCAATCCCCTCGTCGTGTCGACGGCCGTGGTGCAGGTGAAGGAGAACGGTGCGAAGAAGGTCAACAGCTGGCAGATCCAGTAGCCGGCCTGACGCAACCGGCTCTGCAAACCACACGATGTCGCCACCGCCTGTGGGATGTTGCCCCGACGGTGCCGGCATTGGTCGAATCGTGACGTAGACGTGATCGATTCCTGACTCATCCCGCCCCAGTGCACGCCCGATGCACCACACACGTCGAACGACGTGAGGGATCGGAGCGGGCACGTGCTGCGAACGAAGGCGATAGGTGATGTTGTTTCATCCGAGCCGCACAGGTTCGTCGATGACCGGCAGCACGATGCCGGCTACACGCTCATCGAGGTGCTCGTCTCACTTGCACTCATGGGCATCGTGGTGTCGAGCATCATGCCGGCGATGTGGACCGCAGTTCGGGTCTCTCGCATCAGCGACAAGCAGGCCAAGGTCGAAGCGGTGCTCGGCAGCGCCGTCGATCGTGTGAGCAACTACGGCTGGCATCCATGTCCCGAGACCGACTCGACCGGTGGCTACGCCGCCAAGGCCAAGAACGCTGCAGCGATCTTCGAGTGGCCGACGAGCGCCGTCCAAGTGGTCTGGGTCCAGTACTGGGACATCGCCACCAGATCCTGGACGTCGACGAACCCGGTTCCGGCGGCCGACTGCGGGAGAACCGTCATCTCGATCACCAAGGAACGGACCTTGCAGAAGGTGTCGATCCAGGTGACCAGCCCCGACGGTGAGGAGACGAACCAGCTCGAACTGGTGATGGGTGACATTCGGACCGACGAGGAGCGCGATGCAACGCAGGGCTGAGTTCACACGCGCGGGTGGTCGCCGTCGGCACGCTCGGGATGCGGGGTTCACGCTTCCGGAGCTGATGATCACGATGACCATCTCCGGAATCATCCTCGCCTCTATCTGTGCAGCGTTCATGGTGATCCTGCGCTCGGTGCCGCAGGCGAAGGAGCGCGTGGCGATCTCGAAGGACATCAGCTTCGTGCAGACGTGGCTGCCGGTCGATCTCGCCTCGGCATCGGAGACCTACACCGACCCGGTCTACTCGCCGGCGACCAGCATCTCTCTGCCAGGCACGAACGCGTTGACGATCAAGCGCTTCGACATCAGTGGCGGCACGGCCAAGCAGTACTTCGTCGCGTATCGGTACGTCAACGTCGCCGATGAGTGGCAGCTCGTGCGCTACGAGATCCGCAACGCGGGCACCGCCGCGGAGACCGTGGGACGGGTCGGGGTCGCCCACGAGCTGCCGCCGCCACCCCCGGGCTGGACTCCCGACATGAAACCCGACCACGCCTTGGAGGTGAAGTCGCGCAACCAGGTGGTGCTGAAGCCGATCGGCGAGGACGTCATCGTCACGTTCGGCAACGGCGAGCAGTTCGCCACAGGGGGAGCGGGGCTGTCGGAAGACGAGTTCCTGCCGAGCGATCCGAACCTCGGCTTCATCGATCCCAGTGCGCCCCCCAGCCGATGCGGCGGCACCATCACGCTCGTGCTCGACACCTCTGGTTCGGTGCCTGCCAACAACGGCGGCGTCCAACTCGAGAACGCCGCGACGGAGTTCATCGACCTGTTCAAGGGCACGCCCGTCAGGATGAACGTGGTCGGCTTCGATCGCGCGGCATACCGCATGTACCCGACGGTCGAGGGCACCTTCTTCTCGCTGCTGAACCTTTCACCTGACATCACGGCAGCGCGCAATCGGATCACCGTGATCGACAACCGCGATGGCAACTGGAACCAGAGCCTGCCCGACTCGCCGCTGGTGGATGGCATCCACTGGGACCAGGTCGGATCGGGTACGAACTGGGAGAGCGGCCTGCACATGCCGTTCTTCACCGCGGCCGGAGCGCCCCACGCCAACACGCCGGACCTCGTGGTCTTCGTGACCGACGGCGAACCGAACCGGAACATCGCCAACGCGGGCGGCTCGAGCATCTCCACGTCGATCGCGGTCGCGAGCGCACAGACCAAGGCAAACGATGGACGGCGGACGTCGGCCCGCATCATCGGAGTGCTGGTGGGCGCGGACTACAACAAGGCGTCGGCGATCAACAACCTCAAGTCGGTCGTCGGCACCGTCGAGTACGACGCGACGGCGAACGGCGGAGCGGGCAATGCTGCCGATGCCGACTTCTTCCGTGCGGCGTTCGTCAACACTGCGACCGCATTGAGAGCGATCATGGCGGCCGAATGCGGCGGCACGGTGACGCTGCAGAAGAAGGTCGATGTCGGGGGGGTCCTCCAGGACGTACCGGCGAACAGCATGTGGAACTTCACCACCGACATCGGTGACCGGTTGCTCGATCGCAGCGTGACCGCATCGGTGACCCTCGACTACTCGTTCAACGTCGGGCAGACGTCGAAGGCCGTGCGCATCATCGAAGACGGAGGTCCGGCAGGCTTCATCTTCGACCGGATCGAGTGCTCGAAGACGGGCGTCGCCACACCCTCGTTGGTGACACAGCCGATCACCGACGGCAGCGGCGGCCTCGTGCTCGGCGCCGACATCCTGCTGCAAGCCGACGAGGCGCTGTCGTGCACCGTCATCTCGAAGCCGGCACCATGAACGCTCGACCACGACCGAACCGGAACGACAGCGGGTCGATCCTCACGATCACGCTGCTCATGGTCATCGTCGGCAGCCTGGTGATCGGCGGCCTGCTCACGTTCACCGCGACCGTGATCCGTTCACGTCCGCCGCTCGAGGAACGCACCCGTGGCATCGAATCGGCGAAGTCGGCGATGCGGTTGGCGATCATGATGCAGGTCACGAAGGGCCCGGCAGGATGCATCGACCCCGCCATGAACCCGGCGGGCACCTTCAACCTCAACGGCTTCACCGGCACGGTCACCTGCACACCGCTGGCGTACTACGACACCGGCCGAAACCGCTATGGCGTCATCACCACGCACAGCGACCCCACCCGATCTGCGCTCTCGGGTTCGACGGCGGGGGCCTACAGCGGCGCGTTCTTGAAAGACGTCGACGGCGACGTGTTCCTGAACGGCGGCGATCTCCAGACGCGGACCGGTGACCTCCTGATCGCCGGCACGACCGCGAACCCCTACCTGATCGAGTACTCGAACTCCGTCGACATCGCACCCGGAGCCCCTGGGGTACCAGCGGCCCCTGCGACGGCCAGGTACCGGTTCGGCGCAACC
>JAYSLK010000661.1:0-2385 GCA_043725585.1 Actinomycetota bacterium | reverse complement strand
GGCCAGGGAACCGAGCTGTGGGATGTGAACGGCAAGCGCTACCTCGACTTCCTGTGCGGTCTGGCGGTCACGTCGCTCGGTCACTCGCATCCCGCGATCACTGCGGCGATCACGGCCCAGGCGGAGAGGCTGATGCACGTCAGCAACTTCTTCGCCAACGATGCGGCCGCTACCGCAGCGGTCGCCGTGCGCGACCTGCTGGCCGAGGCAACCGGAGTGACCGGTCAGGTGTTCTTCTGCAACTCGGGTGCCGAAGCCAACGAGGCAGCACTGAAACTCGCACGGAAGTTCGGTGGGCGCGGCAGGCATGTGGTGGTGAGCGCCTTTGGCAGCTTCCATGGCCGCACGCTCGCCACGCTTGCGGCGACGGGGCAACCGGCCAAGCACGAACCGTTCTCTCCGATGCCCGATGGCTTCCGGCACGTCGTCTATGGCGATCTCGCTGCGCTCGAAGCCGCCATCGATCCGTCGGTAGCGGCGGTGCTGATCGAGACCGTGCAGGGCGAAGGCGGCGTGGTGCCCGCAGATGCCTCGTACCTGCGAGGCATCCGCGCGCTGTGTGACGAGCGCGGGATGCTGATGATGATCGACGAGGTGCAGACTGGCTTCGGTCGGACCGGGCAATGGTTCGGATTCCAACACTCCGGGGTGGTTCCCGACGTCGTGACGATGGCGAAAGCGATGGGCAACGGCTTTCCCGTCGGCGCGATGTGGGCCCGCAACGACATCGCGGCCGCATTCGTTCCCGGCGATCACGGAAGCACGTACAGCGGCACGGCCATCGCGACGGCCGTCGTCAACGCGGTGATCACCGAGATGCGGCGCATCGACGCACCTGCTCTTGCCCAGGAGCGTGGGAACTACCTGAGGGAGCGGCTCGGTGCCATCCCTGGCGTGCGGTCAGTGCGGGGCCAGGGACTCCTCCTGGCCGCCGAGTTGGGCGAGGGCCACGATGCCAAGGCCGTCTACGTCGAGTTGTTGGCCCGGGGGCTGGTCACCAACCCGGTCACCGCGACGGCATTGCGTCTCGCGCCACCGATCACCGTCAGCGAGGAGCAGATCGACGAGGCTGTCGAATTGATCGCGGCGGTCGTCGGCGAGCTCGTGCCGACAGCAGGAGCAACGGGATGAGGCACTTCCTCGACATCGTCGACCTCTCGATCGAAGAACTCGATCAGGTGCTCGCGCTCGCCGAGGCTCCCATCGCCTCGCTCGGCCGACCCCTCGACGGGCACGGCGTGGCGCTGATCTTCGAGAAGCCTTCGAACCGCACCCGCCAGAGCATGGAGATGGCGGTCGTGCAACTCGGTGGTCACCCCGTGTACACGAGAGGGGAGGAGGTCGGCTTCGACGATCGCGAATCGGTCGAAGACATCGCCCGGATCATGTCCGGCTACCACGCGTTGCTCGCAGCCCGCGTGTTCTCGCACGAGGTGGTCACCCGTCTCGCTGCGTCGGCCGCAGTGCCGGTGGTCAACATGCTCAGCGATCGCAGTCACCCGCTGCAGGCCCTGGCCGATGTGCTGACGATGCGTCAAGCGCTCGGCGATCTATCCGGTCGAATCGTTGCCTACGTCGGCGACCACAACAACGTCTCGCGGTCGTTGTCCGAGGCGGCGGTGATGCTCGGCATGCACATGCGGCTCGGCTGTCCCGATGGCTACGACGTGCCGGACGACGAGTTGGCCCGGATTGCTGAGCTCGGGCCGGGATCGATCGAGCAGTTCCGTGATCCAACGACAGCCGTGTGCGGTGCCGCGATCGTGCACACCGACACCTGGACCTCGATGGGCCAGGAGTCGGAGAAGGCCGAGCGCATGGAGGTCTTCGGCCGGTATCAGGTGAACGCCTCATTGCTGGCAGCCGCGGGCGGAGTCGACGGCGAGGCGTACTTCATGCACTGCCTGCCTGCCTACCGCGGGTTGGAGGTCACCGACGAGGTGATGGAGGGGCAGCGCTCGCTCGTGTGGCGTCAAGGCCACAACCGGATGCACACCGCACGAGGTGTGATGGCCTTCATCCAAGGAGCGCGACCATGACCACCAAGGTCCAACGACAACAGGCGATCGCCAAGCTGATCGCGATCAACCCGATCACGAACCAGCCGCAGCTGCTCGAGCTGCTCGCAGCAGATGGGATCGCTGCCACCCAGGCGACCGTGTCGCGCGACCTCGACGATCTGGGCGCGGTGAAGGTGCGCGTCCCCGGTGGCGACACCGTGTACGCGATCCCCGAGTTCGAACCGGCGCGGCTGGTGCCGCAGGACCACCTTCGCCGAGTGATGGGGGAGTGGGTGGCAGAAGTCCGCTCCGCCGGACATCTGGTCGTGCTGCGAACACCGCCGGGATGCGCCCATGTGGTGGCCTCGGCGCTCGACCGATCGAA
>JAYSLK010000660.1:0-2931 GCA_043725585.1 Actinomycetota bacterium | reverse complement strand
CACGCCACGATCTGGTGGATCTACGCCCTCACGTTCCTGCTCGGACTGGTCCTGGCCATCGAGCGGCCGACGATGCAAGCCATCTTGTTCCAGCTCGTTGGACGGGACCTGTTGCCGAATGCAGTCGCCGCGAACGGAACGATCAACTCGGTCTCACGCCTGATCGGCCCCGCGATCGCCGGCGGCCTCATTGCCACGGTCGGGCTGTCAGTCGGCTTCTACATCAATGCCGCCTCGTATCTGATCGTCATCGCAGCACTGCTGGCCCTTCGCTCGAGCGAACTGATCGCTCGGCCGATGATCGCACAGGCCAAGGGCAAGCTCCGTGAGGGGTTCGCGTACGTGCGCAGTCATCCGGAGGTCGCCAAGCCGCTGATTGTGATGTCGATCATCGGGACCGTCGCTCTGAACTTCCCGACGACGTTCCCGTCGATGGTCCGCTTCGGCTTCCACCGTGGTGCCGGCTCGGTGGGTGCGGCGATGAGTGTCAGTGCGATCGGGTCGGTTCTTGGCGGCATCTACGTCGCCGGGCTCAAGCCCGACGCACGCCGAACACTGGCGATCGCTCTGACCGGGTTCGGCGCTGCGATTGTCGCGCTGGGCGTGATGCCGAACTACGCCACCTTCGTTGCGATGAGCGTCGTGCTCGGCTTCGCCTCGGCGTCGTTCCAGTCGGTCAACACGGTCGTCGTGCAGCAAGCCACGGAACCGTCGATGCAGGGCCGGGTGATGGCACTCCATCAGACGGCGCTGTTCGGCAGCACCCCGATCGGTGCGTTGCTGATGGGCTGGGTCATCCACGTTTCGTCGCCCCGGCTCCCTTTCCTGTTGGGTGGGATCGCGGCGGTCCTGTGCGCGGCCTTCGTCATTACACGACCGTCGCATCGTGTTGCTGTCGCAACCGCGTGAAGCGGTGTCAATGAAGGTGACGATCTCGTGCGGTCTGGGCAGCGCTCTTTCGGTCGCTGACGCCCAGCTTGCGGAAGATCGCCCTGCAGCGCGTCTTGACAGTGATCATCGACACGTACAAGGCCGTCTTGCGACTTGCTGCGGCGACTGTCTCCGACGAGGTCCGGCCGGAGGCCCTGGTCCCAGACGGACCTGTCCTGATCGGCGAGGCGGACCAGGCTTGCGGTGCGCGCGGGCGCCTGGCGTCGACGAGTGGCATGAGCGCGAGCAGCCCGACGGCCTCGGCCTCGTTGGGCATTGGTGTGACAGCACCCGCCCGAGACGAATGGCCTCTGCCGAGAGATCATCGTGGGTCGGTTCGGTGCCAGCGGTTGCGTAGTAGCGCTCGCTGAAGATCAAGTAGACCGCGACGAGCGCCGGCGGAAGTCGATCAGCAAGCTCAGCAGCATGCGGGGTGCGGTAGGCGATGTTGTTGTCGCGGATCTTGGGCTTCACTCTGACGAGTCGCTGTGCCATCTTTGCTTCGGGCACCAAGAAGGCGTGGGCGTTGTCGCTGGTCTCGAGTCCGCCGAGCACACGGAGATTCATGGCTACCTGGACGGGCGAGGCTCGGGGTATGCAGTGCTCCAGGCGCTACGGCGACATGAGCGGGAGCAGGTTTCGCTTCGAGAACACCTATTTGGCCACGAATGTGGCATTGACCGCTTTGGGCATGCCGCAATAGACGGCGGAGTGCAGGAGCGCTTCGATGATCTCGGCGGGATCGAGACCGACGTTGAGCGCGGCGTTGATGTGAACGTCCAACTGGGGTTCGCAACCGTCCAGCGCGGTGAGCATCCCGAGGGTGACGAGTTGGCAGTCGCGCGGGCCGTCCCGATTCGCTCGCGAAGCCGACCGGTCCTTCGCTGTCATGGTGAGCGACGCTGAGGCTCGGCCAATCCTGTCCCATCACCGAAGCCAACGCCACTCCCGGTCCCAGCTCCGGATCCGTCGTGTGCACTATTGCTTTGGCTGCGTGTGCTTGATGAGGGCTTGAGAGATCAGCGGCCACAGTGGCTCAGGACGGTCGTGGCCCATGTCTGGTACGAGCAGCAGGTCGGCGTGGGGAATGAGCTCCGCCGTGCGTTGGCCACCGCTCGGTGTGACGAGTGTGTCGTCCAGGCCATGGATGACAAGCGTCGGCACAGCGAGCTCGGCGAGCTGGTCCGCCAATGAGCCGGTTGCGAGCAGGGCGGCGAGTTGTCTCGTCGTGCCGGCAGGAGTGAACGATCGGTCATAGCTCGCAGCGGCAACACCGGCGACGGCATCGGCGTCGAAATAGCGCGCCGAACTCCAAACGCGGTTGGCGTTCACCGACGCTTCGATGAAGCTCGATCGGTCAGACGGCAGGGGGGAGAGAAGAGCGGCCATCGCTTCGGGTGTTGCTTGGCCGTAGTCGGCTTCCCCGGTTGAGGACATCATGGATGTGAGCGTTTGGGTGCGTTCGGGGTGTCGGATGGCTACCAGCTGAGCGATCATGCCCCCCATGGATGCGCCGACGATGTGAGCTTTCCGAATGTCGAGCACATCCATGAGGCCGACGACGTCGTCGGCCATGTTGTGCAGGGAGTACGGGGCCGACGCTCGAACCGTGTCGAGGTCGCCGGCAGAGGCAGCGGCGATGATCGCATGCAGGTCGACTGCGGATTGCTCGAACATTGTCGATTTGCCGGCGTCTCGATTGTCGAAACGTACGACGTATCGACCTTGATCAGCCAGGATCTGACACAGATCCGCATGCCACGACAGAAGCTGAGCCCCGAAGCCTGCGATGAGCACCAGGGCGGTGTTGTCGGGTGATCCAAAGGTTTCGAATTCGAGTTCGACACCGGTCGAGACGAGGGAACTGGTCATGTGGCGTTCCTTTTTCTGGTGTGTTTGAGGGCAACCTCATGAGTGGTCGAGCCGTCATGCGTCTCGGGGCTGGCTGTTGGTAGTCCAGCGCGCGATGAACTCGGTTGGGGTGAGGTCGCCGTGGTCGGT
>JAYSLK010000659.1:0-2160 GCA_043725585.1 Actinomycetota bacterium | reverse complement strand
TGGGTGATGAACGCACGCAGATTGGCCGACTCGGGCGCCCGCATCTCGCCGCGGATCGCGTTCGCGTTCGAGAAGCTCTGCGTGCGAGCGACGCTCGTGCGCTGGTCGATCAAGTAGTTGCGGGCGACGGCATAGGTGACCACGGCCAGGGCGAGGCTGGCCGCAAGGGTGGCAACGCTGAAGAACAGCGTGACCCGCGTGCGCAGACGCAGGGTACGCCGGGGCGGAGTCGCGACGTCGATCATCTCCCTAGTGTGGCCGAACATCGGCTCATCGGGCAGCGCAGCAGCTCCGGCCGATCGACCTGCCGCCCGACCTGCCCGCCGACCAGTGACGCGTGAGTCCGTCGCAGGTGGCCGGGCGGGACGTGAGGCCGAAGCCGCCCGAGCGTTCAGGCCGCGGCGCGGGTGAGTGGCAGCGCCTGCTCCACCGCTTCCACCACCGGTACCAGCGTGTCGAGATCGGCGAGCACCAAGTCGGTCCGCCGGTCGAGGTCGCCACACACCACCACCATCGTCTGGCCGATGTCGATCGCCTCGTGGGCCACGGATCGCAGCGCGGCCAGCGCCGACTCGCTGAACGCGGTGGCGCCGGTGAGATCGACGATGAGGCTGTGACCCGAGGGGACAGCGGGCAGCACGAGTCGGAGCGCTTCGACGTGATCGGGGTCGACCAGGGGACCTTCCACCGTCATGACCAGCAGCTGGCGGGACGAATCGGTCGATGCAATGAGGATCGGCGAGAGCATTCGGGGGACCTCCTGGGGAACTGGCTGAGTCGATGTCGAAATCGCCGCCCGGCGGTCACCGCTGCAGGTGGGGCACCAGGGGGAGGTTGGTACCCCACCTAGGCAGCGTGAACAGGTGTCATACTCATCGGGGTTTGTGACAGCACCGATCGCCTTGTGTGCGATTTGTGTAACAGAATCCGTGGGCGATCGGGACTGAGGCATGATCCACAGGTGACTTCGCTGCTGTTCATCGAGGACGACGACTCGATCCGCCTTGCCCTCACGATGGCGCTGGAGGACGAGGGGTACGAGGTGCGCGAGGCCGCCGACGGCAAGACCGGTCTCGAGCTGTTCGCGCTGCAGGAGCCCGACCTGGTGCTGCTCGACCTCCGCCTGCCCGACATCGGCGGGTTCGAGGTGTGCCGCACCCTGCGTGCGACCAGCATCGTGCCGATCATCATCGTCACCGCCCAGACCGACACCTACGACCTGGTGGCCGGGCTGGAGGCCGGCGCCGACGACTACGTCACCAAGCCGGTCGTGCCCAAGGAGCTCGCTGCGCGCATCCGTGCCGCGCTTCGTCGGGTGCAGTTGCACGAGACGTCGTCCGCGCCGCCACGCAGCAAGTTCGGCGATGTCGAACTGCGGCGCGAGCAGGGCATCGCGCTCAAGGGCGGCGATGAGTTGAACCTCACCAAGACCGAGTTCCGGCTGCTGTGCGAGTTCGCCGACCATGCGGGCATGGTTTTGTCGCGCGACCAGCTGCTCGAGCGGGTGTGGGGGTACGAGTACCTCGGTGACAGCCGGCTGGTCGATGCCCACGTTCGTCGCTTACGGGTGAAGGTCGAAGATCACCCCGACGACCCCCGCCTCATCGTGACCGCCCGCGGCATCGGTTACCGCCTGCTCGCCTGAGCGTTTGGTCGCTCCCGCGTCGTATCCACGCGTTCGCGCACAAACGCGGTGGAGGAACACCCGCGGCCGAGGATCGCGCTGGAGCGTTTGGTCGCTCCCGCGTCGTATCGACGCGTTCGAGCACAAACGCGGTGGGGATCAGCGCCAGGTGCGGCTTCTCAGGTACTCGCCGAGGCCTTTGGCCTGGGGATCGAAGCAGGTGCTGCTGGCCACGCCGTCGCCGAGGAGACCGACGATCACGAAGTTCACCGCGTGCAGGTTGGGGAGCAGGTAGCGGCGCACCTCCAGCTCACCTGCCTCGGGGATCAGCTCGCGCACCTTGTCGGCGGTCAGGTGCTGGTGGAGCCATGCGTAGCCGGCGTCATCGCGGGCGAACATGCCGACGTTGGCGTTGCCGCCCTTGTCACCCGAGCGCGCCGCAAAGCATCGGCCAAGCGCTTCGCCGAGCTGCGGGCCCGCAGGGATGGAGGCCGATTCGTTCTGCACACCCAGTTCATCGGCATTGCCCGTGAGCT
>JAYSLK010000658.1:0-1715 GCA_043725585.1 Actinomycetota bacterium | reverse complement strand
TCTCGCCGATCGATGTGCCGCCATCCGTGCGGTCGCCGTCATCCGTGCCACTGCTGCCTGCCTCTGCGTCGTCGTACCACTGCGAGATGCAGTGACTTGCGAGGGCATGAAAGCTGTTGTCGCGTGATCTGACAAGGCATCGGCGGCGATCTTGCGAAAGCTGTGAGCTACCAGACACCACCTTGACAGTTCCGCCGGCAACCTCCGACGCAGCGCGGTCGACCACCACAATCGGGGGGAGCGGATCAGGAGGGGAACGCACCCTGCATTCGCGCTGCGTTCAGGGTGTTCTCCATCAGGCAGGCGATGGTCATCGGCCCTGTCCCACCGGGCATCGGCGTGATCCAGCCGGCGATCTCGCGCACGGCTTCGAAGTCGACGTCGCCCACGAGTCCGGCTTCGGTGCGGCTGATGCCGACGTCGATCACGGCTGCGCCAGGCTTCACGTGCGCGGCCGTGATCATCCTCGCCTGACCTGCGCAGGCGACGATGATGTCGGCCGCCCGGCAGATCTCGATCATGTCGGCAACGGGCGTACGCGAATGTGCGAGCGTCACGGTGGCGTCGCATCCCTTGCGCCCGAGCAGCAGCACCTGGGGCAGACCGGTGAGCGTGGAGCGACCGACCACGACCGCACGCTTCCCGGAGGTCGGCACCTGGTAGCGCTCGAGCAGTCGCATCACACCGAGCGGCGTGCACCCGACATGGCCGGTCTGACCGCGCACGAGTCGGCCCATCGACCGCTCCGTCAGACCATCGACATCCTTCTCGAAGGGGATCTGTTCGAGCACGCGCTCCATGTCGAGCCCGTCGGGCAGCGGGAACTGGCACAGGATGCCGTGCACCTCGGGATCGACAGCCAGCGCCGCGATCGTGTCGTCGACCTGGGCTTGGCTGGCCGTCGCGGGCAGGTCGGTGTGGCGCGACACGATGCCGGCCTGACCCGCCTTCTTCTGCTTGGAGTTGATGTACGAGCGGCTGGGCTTGTCGTCGCCGACGAGCACCGTCGCCAGACAGACGTGAGGATTTCCGGCCGCATCGATGGTGGCGCGGATCTCGTCGAGGATCTGCTCGCGAACCGCGACGCCGTCGATGACGACGGCCCTCACGACAAGCCCACGATCTCGCCGTTCTCGTCGAAGTCGATGATCGACGCAGCAGGAGCCGAACCGAGACCGGGCATCGTCGTCATGTCTCCGCAGATCGGATACACGAAGCCGGCACCCACGCTCGCGCGGGCCTCGCGCACGTTCAGGGTGTGCCCCGTTGGCGCACCCTTCAGCGTCGCGTCGCCCGAGATCGACAAGTGCGTCTTGGCGATGCACACGGGCAGATGACCGAAGCCGTTCTTCTCGTACCGGGCGAGCTGCGTGTTCGCTGTGTTCGAGTACGTCACGTTGGCTGCGCCGTAGATCTTGGTGGCGACGGCTTCGATCTTCTGCTTGAGGGTCATCTCGCTCTCGTAGCAGTACCGGAACGTGCTCGGCTCATCGCATGCTTCGACGACTGCCTGAGCCAGCTCGGTCGCGCCGCGACCTCCATCGGCGAAGTGAGTGCACACAGCCACGCGGGCGCCCACCGACTCGGCGATCTCGCGGATCACCTGGTGCTCGGACGCGAAGTCACCCGGGAACGCATTGATCGCGACGACAGGTGACACGCCGTGCACCTTCACGTTCTCGATCTGCTTGATCAGGTTGGCCGCTCCGGCCCGC
>JAYSLK010000657.1:0-2654 GCA_043725585.1 Actinomycetota bacterium | reverse complement strand
TTCCCACCGACCGCCTCACCGAATCAGCACTGACCGGAGCCCCCGATGACCGAGATGCGCAACTCCATTCCCATGCCGTACGTGGTCGAGCAGACCAGTCGCGGTGAGCGGACGTACGACCTGTACAGCCGTCTGCTCAAGGACAACATCATCTTCCTGCAGACCCCGATCGACGACACCGTCGCAAGCGTGATCTGCGCTCAGTTGATCCACCTCGAGTCGGAGAACCCCGACAAGGACATCAACATCTACATCAACAGCCCCGGTGGTGACATCACCGCGCTGTTCGCCATCTACGACACGATGCAGTTCATCAAGAACGACATCGCCACCATCTGCCTCGGCCAGGCCGCCTCGGCCGCTGCGGTGTTGCTCGCCGCGGGCACGAAGGGCAAGCGGTTGGCTCTGCCGCACAGCCGGATCCTCCTCCATCAGCCGTACGGCCAGGTGAGCTACGGTCAGGTCACCGACCTCGAGATCGCGGCGAAGGAGATCCTGCGGATGCGAGAGCTGCTCGAAGAGATCCTGGCACTGCACACCGGCCAGTCGATGGAGCGTGTGCACAAGGACACCGACCGCGACTTCGTGATGGAAGCACAAGAGGCCATCGACTATGGCATCATCGACGATGTCTTGTCGTCGCGTGCCAACGTCGACCGTACCGGCCCCATTCGCTGAGGCCGGACGACAGGCCGGACGACAGAGACGACGAAGGGGACAGGCATCGTGGCGAAGTTCGGGGACACTGGCGAACTGCTGAAGTGCAGCTTCTGCGGCAAGAGTCAGAAGCAGGTCAAGAAGCTCATCGCTGGCCCGGGGGTCTACATCTGCGACGAGTGCATCGATCTCTGCAACGAGATCATCGAAGAGGAGCTCACCGAAGGCAACGAGCTTCGTTTCGACGAGCTCCCCACCCCGATCGAGATCCGCACCTTCCTCGATGACTACGTGGTCGGCCAGGACGAAGCCAAGAAGATCCTCTCCGTGGCGGTGTACAACCACTATCGGCGCATCCAGTACCAGCAGAACGCAGCGGTCGGCCGGCGCGACGAGGTCGAACTGCAGAAGAGCAACATCTTGCTGCTCGGTCCCACCGGCTGCGGCAAGACCCATCTTGCGCAAACCCTGGCGCGCCTGCTGAACGTGCCCTTCGCGGTCGCCGACGCCACCGCGCTCACCGAAGCCGGGTATGTGGGCGAAGACGTCGAGAACATCCTGCTCAAGCTCATCCAGGCAGCCGACTTCGACGTGAAGAAGGCCGAGACCGGCATCATCTACATCGACGAGATCGACAAGGTCGCCCGCAAGAGCGAGAACCCGTCGATCACCCGTGACGTCAGCGGCGAAGGTGTGCAGCAGGCGCTGCTGAAGATCCTCGAAGGAACCCAGGCGTCGGTGCCACCCCAGGGTGGGCGCAAGCACCCGCACCAGGAGTTCATCCAGATCGACACGACGAACATCTTGTTCATCTGCGGCGGCGCGTTCGCCGGGCTCGAGCAGATCATCGAGCAGCGCATCGGGCACAAGGGGGTCGGCTTCCACGGAACGGTCCGCTCCAAGTCCGACAAGGACGTCGGCGAGATGTTCACCAAGGTGCTGCCGGAAGATCTCCTGAAGTTCGGCATGATCCCGGAGTTCATCGGGCGGCTCCCGATGATCGGCGCGGTGCGCAGCCTCGATCAGTCGGCACTCACCAAGATCCTCATCGAGCCGAAGAACTCCCTCGTCAAGCAGTATCAGAAGATCTTCGAGTTCGAAGATGTCGAGCTCGACTTCACGACCGATGCCCTCGCAGCGATCGCCGATCAGGCGCTGTTGCGAGCAACGGGTGCTCGTGGCCTGCGCGCCATCCTCGAAGAGGTGCTGCTCAACACGATGTACGAACTGCCCGGTCGCGGCGACGTCGGGCGAGTGGTCATCGACGCCGAGACGGTGCGCACGAAAGTGAACCCGACGCTCGTGCCCCGCGAACCGACGCGCAACACGCGCCCTCGTCGCGCCGCTTCCTGAACGCAGCGATCGCCCGCACATCTCGAGCCGACGGACACCACGATGAATCTCACCGAGGCGATGGCGTACCTCGACGCGCACGCCAGCTACGACACCACCGGCCGCGTCGAGTCGCCGACGATCGACCGCATCAGCCGCATTCTCGAAGTGCTCGGCGATCCGCAGTTCGCCTACCCGGTGATCCACATCACCGGGACGAACGGCAAGGGGTCGACGACCCAGATGGTCACCCGGCTGCTGATGGCCCATGGTCTCACCGTGGGTACTTACACAAGCCCGCATCTCGAGCGCCTCAACGAACGCATCAGCCGCAACGCCGAGCCGATCAGCGACGATGACTTCGTCGAGCAGATCACCGCGCTCGCCGAGGTCGAACTGGTCGCCGGGGTGCGGCCCACCTACTTCGAGCTCGTCACGGCTGCAGCGTTCCGATGGTTCGCCGACGTCGCCGTCGATGTGGCGGTGATCGAGGTCGGCATGCTCGGCAGGTGGGACGCGACCAACGTGGTGAGGTCGCAGGTGGCCGTGCTCACCAACATCGGCATGGACCACAACGAGTACGCCGGCCCCACCAAGGCAGACATCGCCCGTGAGAAGTCGGGCATCGTGAAGCCGGGAAGCGCCGTGGTGATCGGCGAGACCGA
>JAYSLK010000656.1:0-10118 GCA_043725585.1 Actinomycetota bacterium | reverse complement strand
GTGGCGCTGACTCCCTGCAGGATGGTGGCGCCCTGTTGGCGTGCGCCCTTGGCCAGCGACATCGTCGCGTCCACCGGGTTCACTCGGCCGTCGGTGGGGACGTAGAAGCCGGCGAGCACATCGTCGGTACGGGCGATCGGGAACATGTCGGCGACCTCGCAGGCCGAGATCTCGTGCACGTCGACCCCGCACTGACGGTTGAACGCCGACACCCTCCGGTACTCCTCGAGCCGATCAGGGTCGCAGGCCAACTCGATGAAGCCGACCGGCTTGAAGCCGGTGGCGAGCCCGGTCTCCTCTTCGAGGTTCGCGTACAGGTCGCGTGTGTACTGGCGCATCGTGGTGGACGTCTCGCTGAGCGACCCGAAGGTCACCATCAAGCCGGCGGCATGCCAGGTGGTGCCGGAGGTGAGCTGATCGCGCTCGAGCAGCACGACGTCGCGCCAGCCGGCATGCGCCAGGTGATACGCGACCGACGTGCCGATGATGCCGCCGCCGAGGACCACGACGCGGGCGCGGGCGGGCAGGTCGACCGGTTCGGTCATGACGTGGTGGATGTCGTTGTCGAGCCGACGCTGCCGGGGCGGGGCAGCGCCCCGTGCGACAGGTCGAGCTCGTGCTCGGTGGTGGTGAGGGCCCAGTCGAGGATCGCGTGCTCCGGGAGCATCGGGCCGTGTGCCACGTTCTGGATGGCGAGGCCGTCGATCATCGAGACGATCCGCCATGCCGCACCGTCGGGGTCGTCGCATCTGAACTCGGCCGCAGTGACGCCTCGTTCGATGATCTGCGCCAGCAGCTGTTGCCAGGCCATGTTCAGACGCCGCGACGTCGCTCCCAGGGCCGGTTGTCGAGCAGCCTCTGCCCAGGCATCCAGCCACAGCTGGGACGACCAGTCCTGATCGGTGCGCGCATAGCTGGCGAAGAACGCCATCAGTTGCGCACTCGGGGTCGGCTCGGCCGCCACGGCTGTACTGGTGACCTCGAGATCTCGCCCGGCCGCAACCTCGAACGCGGCTGCCAGCACCTCGTCCATGGAATCGAAGTAGTGATGGATCAGGCCGCTCGAACAGCCCAGCTCGGAGGAGACATCGCGAACCGTGGTGGAGCCGAAGCCCTTACGGATCGCCACCGACAGCGCAGCGTCGACGATCGCCTCACGACGGGCGGTGGGGGACATGCGGGCCACGGCCCTGCAGGTTACGTCCCGCGTGTGATGCGGGAGGCCTCGTGCGACGCCTGATCGTTGAGCTCCATGCCTCGCGACCCGGCCAACTTCTGAGCCAGATGCTCGCCCACGGTGACGTCGTCGTAGCCAGATCCGTCAGGATTGCGACACGCGGCGACCGTGGAGACGACTGCATCTGCGTTGCCATCGTGGAAGAACGCTGCGGACCTTCGCCGGAGCGAACGTCCGTCGGGGTCGACCGGAGGCACGACGCGGTGCATCGTCGACATCCATCGATCGTTCGTCCAACGGGCGAGCAGATCTCCGAGGTTGACCAGGAGCGCGCCCGGGGATGGCACGACCTGATGCCAGGTGCCGTTCGAGTCGAGCACCTGCAGCCCTGGTACCGGATCGGCCCACAGAATGGTGACGATGCCGTAGTCGGTGTGAGCGCCCATCCCCAGCTGGTCCCCCTGAAGCGACGTTCCTTCGGGCAGCGGGTAGTTCACCAGGCGCAGCACGTCGATCGAATGGTCGGTGTACGACGTGAAGAAACCATCCGGCAGCCCGAGTGCGGCAGCGAACACCACGGTCATCGTTCGAGCAAGGGTGGCCGCTTCATGGAACCACCGACTCGCGCCCGGTCGGAAGGCGGTCGTCTCGTCGGGCCAGATGTTGACGGCGTAGATCTCGGGGTCGAGATCGAGCCCGGGGTGGTCGTCGATGCTCGCGCCGAGGTTGAACGCCTCGAACATGTCGGAAATCGACTCGATGCCGAGGCTGTAGCTGAGCCGCTCGGAGCCGGGCGATGTGTATCCCCGGTTGATCGATGGTCGCGGCGCGGAGGAGCGACGCTTCAGGTCGGGTGGAAGGGCGAAGAACTCGTCGATCGCCGCGGTGAGTCCATCCACCGCCGCCTGCGGGATGCCATGGCCGACGATCTGCATGAAGCCCACGGTTCGGCACGCCAGGTCGACCTGTCGCGCGATCGTGGCCTGCGCCACGGCGTTCGACCCCCAGCCACCGATGTCGATTGTGGGGACAGCGAATTCGATCACCGCCCGAACCTACCGAACGCGTGAGCCGGGAGCATGAACGCGTCGGCCGCGTGATCGTTCGCCGACGAGGTCAGATGCCCAGAGACGAGAGCGGGGACAGTGCGGAGTCAGAGGGAAGAGGGACCGATGGGAGTGGCTGCTGCGGTGGGTCGAAGTGCATCGGCCACTCGCTCTTGAGCGCGACGTGCCAGTGCTCGATGTCGTCGGGAGGCATCGGCCGAGACATGAAGTAGCCCTGGGCGACATGACAGCCGAGCTGTCGCAGCCGTTCCCACGTCGGGCGGTCCTCGACGCCCTCGGCGACGACGCGCAGTTGGAGGTTGTTGGCGAGATCGAGCACCGATCGCACGATCGCCTCGGCGCTCGGGTCGTTCAGCATGTCGTGCACGAAGCACTTGTCGATCTTGAGCTCTTCGACCGGCAGTTGCTGCAGATACGACAACGACGAGTATCCGGTGCCGAAGTCGTCGACCGACAGCCGAACGCCCAACTCCGCGAGGCGTTGCATCACCTCGATCGTGCGCACGGTGTCGGTCATCACGCTGGTCTCGGTGATCTCGAGTGTCAGCGACGAAGGATCGCAGCGGTGAGCCCGCAGGATCTCGTCGACGATCGTCGCGAAGTCGTCGTCGAGCAGGTTGCGCATCGCGACGTTCACCGCGACCGACCACCGATGCCCTCGGGCGTGCCACTCGGCCAGGTGCGCCACCGCTGTGCGCAGCACCCACACCGTGAGATCGGTGATGACCCCGGTGCGCTCTGCGATCGGGATGAACTCATCGGGGAACACCTGACCGAGGTCGGGGTGACGCCATCGGACGAGAGCTTCGAACCCGATGACCTCGTCATCGAGCAGGCGAGCCTTCGGTTGGAACACGAGGTTGAGCTGGCCGTCTGCGATCGCGGCGCGAAGATCGGTCGCCAGGGTCAGACGACGTGGCGAATTCTCGTCGCGGATCGCTTCGTAGAACGCGACGCCGTTGCCGTGACCGGCCTTGGCGCTGTACATCGCGACGTCCGCTCGCTGCAGCAACGTGGGCGCGTCGGACGCGTCGTCGGGCGCGACCGCGAAGCCGATGCTTCCGCTGATGTTGATTCGCATCCCGTCGATCGTGAAGGGTCGAGACAGCTCGTCGCGGATGCGGCGGGCGAGCGATTCGAGCGCCAAGCGGTCGGCGGTGTCGGTGATGAGGATGGCGAACTCGTCGCCGCCGAGACGAGCGACGAGCTCAGCCGATTCCGCGGCGTAAGCGATCCGACGAGCGACCTCCACGAGCACGAGGTCTCCGGCATGGTGGCCCAGCGTGTCGTTCACCTCCTTGAACCCGTCGAGATCCATCAGGGCGACCGCGAGCGACCGACGATCGCCGACCACGTCGAGGAGCTCCTGGCGGAGCCGGTCGCCGAGCAGCACCCGGTTGGGGAGGCCGGTCAGAGCGTCGTGCAGCGCCTCGTGCTCGCGGAGCTGGGCCTCGTCGTGCAGCCGGTCGATGAGTCGGCCGTTCTCGAGCGCCACGCTCGCATGATTGGCCAGGGTGGCGAACATGGTGCGATCCGAGTCGTTGAACGAGTTCACCCCACCGAGTCGGTTCACGACCGCGACGAGACCGACGACCTCGCCCGACTCGGTGATCGGCGCGACGATGCAGTCGGTCGCAGCGAGTGCATCGAGCAACGCGCATCCCTCCTCTCCGACCGCGGCCCGGTTGGCCCTCTCGTCGGGGGGTTCCGTCGCCTCGCCGTCGTGTCCGCGGTTCCCGCCGGTTCTCGAGCGTCTCGAGGACTTCGGCCCGACGCCGAGGATCGTTGCGCCCGAGTGCTCGGTGAACCAGTGGGCGATGGCCCCCGGCAGCAGCTCGGGCACCTCGCCGGTCGATCGACCGTGGTCGTCCACTCGAAGCCGCAGCATCGTCTCGTCGTGCAGCCAGATCTCGGCTTGCTCGGCGCGCAACAGGTTCTTGGCCTGCGTGAGCATCGCTTCGAGCACCGCATCGGGGCGCTGGGCACCGCTGACGAGCCGGGTGAAGTCGTAGAGGAGCGAGAGGCTCTCGAAGCGTTGCCGCAACGCTGTGTACGAGCGGTACGAGAGCACCAGGAATCCGCCGACACCGAGCAGCAGGAACGCACCGACCGGCTGCTCGACCAGCAAGATGCCGATCACGAGGGCGAAGCTGGTGTTGACCGGCACGGTGATCGACGCGATGTCGAACAACGACCGCAGGGTGATCGGGGCGCCGTGCCAGCGGAGCACCTGATAGATCACGGCGTAGCCCACCAGGTCGGCGCTGGCCACAGCGACGAGTGCGATCAACCAGTGCCTCGGATCGGTGACGTCCGTCCCCCCGCCGAGCAGGTTGTGCACGACGAGCATCGTGGTCACCTCCGCGATCGAACTCGCCAGGTTGAGTCCGATCTTGCGCACCGGTTGGCGTTCCTTCGCGACGAGCACCGCCACCTCGCCGAGCACCCTCCCGAGCAGGAGCGCCCACGGGGCGGCGAGGAACACCCCCAACACCAGCACGACCTCGCTGAAGGTGAAGGTGACGGTCTCGCGCCGGAACTCCACCTCGAACTCGGTCATCAGCGCAGCGGCAGCGATGAGAGCGAGCACCCACCACGAGATGGTGATCTCGTGCGCAACCGGAGCGAGGACGCCGGGCGAGGCCAACGCGAGCCCTGAACCGGCAGCCAGGGCAGCGCAGAGGGCCGCGGTGCGGCGGCCGGCCACAGGGCTCTGCCGTGTTGCGGAGTCCGTCGGCTCGACGTCTCCTCGCGATTCGTCTGTCACGTCGATTCCTCCACCCGGCCGGCTGACCGCGAAGGGATATCGGCGCCGGCGGGGGAGGAGTTGAGTCCCCCGGGGTCCCCCGTGGCTGGGTCGTGGACGATCACGACCAGCTGGCGTCAGACCACGCAGCGCCTTTCCAGCGAACGCCGTTCCACCCTCTCGCCGTCCAACCATCCGCCGACCATTCGCCCGACGCCCACAGGCCAGAGGTCCACTCGGCGCCCTTCCAGCGGACACCGTCCCAGATCACGTCCTTCCACCGGACGCCTTTCCATCGCACACCCGACCAATCGTTCGATGGATCGCCCGCCGACCCGTCGACGCCTGTCCACGGCACGTTCACCCAACCCGTGTCACCCCACCGATCGCCGGTCCAGCGGTTGCCGTTCCAGATGCCGCCGCTCCATGCCGAGCGCGTGGCCGAAAGGCCGGTCCAGCGTGCCGGGTCCCACGCGGCCCCGAAGATGTCCATCTCGCCGCTCAGCTCGTTGTCCCCATTGGTCACGCGGTACGACCCGCGGGATGCATCGAGCGTGCCGAGACCGGTGCTCGTCGGCGCAGGCGCCGTTGCCGGACGCATGTGTCGTCTGCCCCCGACGAAGGCCGAACCGGCGCCGGCAGACCAGTTGTCCGACAACGGCTCGAGGAGAGCAGGGGTGGAATCGTCATGATCGTGGTTCTCGGCTTTCCACTTCAGCGGCTTGGCTGTGCCGGTGAGGTATGCCTTGACCATGTCTGGTGTCGCATCGGGCGATCGGGACAGGAGCAGGGCGACCAAGCCCGACACCACCGCGGTGGACTGACTGGTGCCGCTGGCTCGCTGGAACCGGGAACCGACCCGGCCGGTCTCGACGTTGGTGTCGATGAAACCGCCCGGTACACGCAAACTGATCAACGAGACGCCGGGAGCCACGATGTCGACGCTGCGATCGGCGCTGCCATGTTGGGCGAACTCGGGAATCGAGTCGTCCGACGTGGACAACGTGCCTCGCGGGTCACTGGCCCCGACGGCGATGATCGACGACGACGTTGCCGGTGTCGCCAAGCTGGTGGTCGTCATACCGTCGTTGCCCGCAGACGCGACGACCACGATTCCTGCCTTCCACGCCTGATCGGCCGCGAACACCAGGGGGTCCAGATCCGCATCTTGCGTGGAGTCGGTGCCGAAGCTGAGGTTCAGCACCCTGATGTTCACGCCTGGATCGTTGCGGTGTTGCACGACCCAGTCGATCGCGGCGATCACTTGCGACACGTCGGCCGCTCCATCGAAGGCTCCCACCTTGACGTTGATGATTCGCGCCTCCGGCGCGATGCCGACGAACTTGGTGGTGTCCGTGTACGCGCTCCTCCCGAGACACGACCGGCACGTTCGACGTGCGGTGCCCGGTGCAACGTCGGAGCCGGCGATGATCCCAGCCATGTGCGTGCCGTGTCCGAAGGCGTCCTTCGACACGAGCGCAGGGTCGAGCGAGTCGAAGGACAGGTCGGGGCCGTTCAACACCTTGCCGGTTCCATCGAGGCCGGGCACCCTGGTGACCCCGGTGTCGATCAGGGCAACGTCGATGCCCTGGCCGACGAAGCCCTTGTTCCACAGTTCCTGGGCGCCGGTGATACGGGTGATCGCCGACATCGACGACGTGTCCTTCGCATCGTAGCCGAGCAGCGGATCGACGCTCATCGCTTCGATCGAGCGGTCTGCCGTGACCGCGGCGATCGACGAAGAAGTTGTCAGTCCCGGGATGTTCGTTGCATCGATCGCCCCGGCAAAGCCGTCGATGATCGGCAGTTCCGTGCGGATCGTGCCGCCAGCGCTCACGAAGGCGCGGCGCGCACCGACCACGTCACCGGGCGCTGACCGCACGATCACACCGGTCATGTCGGAGCGTGAGCCGACCTGGGATCCGACCTGGGTCACTGCTGCAGGGGGAGTGGCAGACACGACCGCACCGCCGAGCAGCGACGTGACCAGCGACGTGACCACAGCCGCGACCACAGCCGCGACGGCAACCGCGGCTGTCGACCGCCGTTCGGTCGGGCTTGCAGACGTCGCCATGCTCTGAGACTCCTTGCTGTTCTCGATGCCCGCACGCGGGCGGCCCGGCCGGAGGTAGGAGCGCTCGCGTGGTGCGCAGACCGGGCAGAGACATTCAGACAGTCGGGTCGCCGGAACGCCAGTTCAGAGAGGGACAAGCTTCGTCCCCCGAACCGCCGCTCAGCGTGGTGGCTCGACGTCGGGAAGCGGCGGGCGATAGCGCCGTCATCATGCCTGGTCACGCACCAATTCGGCGATGTCGAGGGACTCCCGTGGGCAGTCCGTGCTCAACATCTCGTCAAGATGGGTTCCCCCGCCGGGCACCCACCGCAAGGGCAACCTGCTCCGAGCCCGAGCGCCCTGCGTGGCCGGACGACGCGCCGGCCGTGGGCCCGACCGGCAGCCCGGCGGCCGCGGCTGCTTCACCGAGGTGGGCGGCGAACCAGGGTTCGATGTCGTCGGGCGGCATCGGACGAGCGAGGTGGTAGCCCTGGGCCTGGGTGCAGCCGAGACGACGCAGACGATCCCAGGTGTCTCGGTCCTCCACGCCCTCTGCGACGACCGAGAGCTCGAGGTTGTTGGCGAGATCGAGGACGGAGCGGACGATGGCGTCGGCACTGGGGTCACGCACCATGTCGCGCACGAAGCACTGATCGATCTTGAGCTCGACCACCGGGAGCTGCTGCAGGTACGACAGGGAGGAATAGCCGGTGCCGAAGTCGTCGACGGACAGCCTGACGCCCAGCTCGGCGAGTCGTCGCATCACGTCGATGGTGCGAACGGTGTCGGTCATCACGTTGGTCTCGGTGATCTCGAGGGTCAGCAGCTCAGCTTCACATCCCGAGCGCTCGAGGGCGGTCTGCACGATCATCGCGAAGTCATCGTCGAGGAGGTTGCGCATCGCGACGTTCACGGCGACCGACCAGCGATGCCCTGCCCGCTTCCACTCGGCCGCTTGATCGACCGAGCGGTTGAGCACGAACACCGTGAGCTCGTTGATCGAGCCGGTTCGCTCAGCGATCGGGATGAACTCGTCGGGGTACACCTGACCGAAGCTCGGGTGTCGCCACCGGACCAACGCCTCGAACCCGATGACCACGTTGTCGGCCAGTCGGGCCTTGGGCTGAAAGACGAGCGAGAGCTCGCCGTGGGTGATCGCGGCGCGCAGTTCGTTGGCCAGCGCCAGGCGGCGCGGGGTGTTCTCGTCACGCACGGCGTCGTAGAACGCCACGCCGTTCCCTGTGCCAGCCTTGGCGGAGTACATCGCGACGTCGGCGCGTTGGATGAGCGTCGGCGCGTCCGTGGCATCGGCAGGAGCGACCGCGAAGCCGATGCTCGCACTGACGTTGATCCGCATCCCGTCGACGGCCAGCGGGCGGGACAACTCCTCCCGAATGCGTCGGGCGAGCATCTCGAGGGCCAGGCGGGAGGTGTCGTCGGCAACCAAGATCGCGAACTCGTCGCCACCCAACCGGGCCACCATCGTCGCTGTTTCTGCCGCATACGCCAGTCGTCGCGCGACCTCCACGAGCACGATGTCACCGGCATGATGGCCGAGCGTGTCGTTGACCTCCTTGAACCCATCGAGATCCATCAACCCGACAGCGACGGTGCGATCCTTCAGCGCCACCGACGCCAGGTCGTCTCGCAAGCGGTCGCCGAGCTTGACGCGATTCGGGAGACCGGTCAACGCGTCGTGGAGGGCCTCGTGCTCGCGCAGCCGGGCTTCGTCGTGCAGACGGTCGATGAGACGGCCGTTCTCCAACGCCACGCTGGCGTGGTTGGCGAGTGTTGCGAACAGGGTGCGATCCGACTCCTCGAACTGGTTCACCTCACCCAGTCGGTTCACGACGGCAACGAGGCCCACCACCTCCCCAGACTCGGTGATCGGTGCCACGATGCCGTCACGGGCGCCGAGATGCTTCAGGAGCGAGCGACCGACGGTGTCGGTCTCCTTGTCGGTCAGCACCGTGGAGTCGGCCCGACGGCCGAACCATGTGGCCATCGCCAGCGGCGCATCGATGTCGAGATCCCGGGTCGATCGGCCGTCGTCGTCGACGCACAACCGCAGCATCGTGTCGTCGTCGTCATGCAACCAGATCTCGGCTCGCTCGGCGCGCAAGAGATCCTTGGCCTGTCCGAGCATGGCCTCGAGAACGGCGTCGGGACGTTGGGCGCCGCTGACGAGACGGGTGAAGTCGTACAGCAACGTCAGGCTCTCGTGTCGCTGACGCAACGCCGTGTACGAGCGATAGGAGATGACCAAGAAGCCGCCCACGCCAGCGAGCAGCAGCGTGGCCCACGGGCGCTCGACGAGCAGGATCCCGATGACGAGGGCGAAGCTCGTGTTCACGGGGATGGTGAGCGCGCCGATGAGCAGGATCGATGACAGTGTGATCGGACCGCCGTGCCAGCGCACCACCTGGAACACCACGAGGTATCCGACGACGACCGCGGCGCTGACAGCGGCGATCGCTCGGGCCCATTCGAGTGGATCCGTCACCCACAAGCTGCCGTGAAGCAGCCGGTGCACTCCGAGGAGCACGGTGGTCTCGCCCAAGAACGCCGCCAGGTTGAGTGCGAGCTTTCGGACGGGTTGTCGCTCGCGCACGACCAGGTAGACCAGTTCGCCGAGGAGACGCCCGAGGATCAGGTCGCGCGGGTCAGCGAGGAACAGCCCCAGCACCATCGGCATCTCGCTGAAGGTGAACGAGTACACCTCGCGTCGGAACTCCACGTCGAACACCATGAACTCGGCGGCGATCGCGAGGAGCGCGATCGACCACCAGGCGAGCAGTTGATTCGGAGGGCTGTGCGCGAGCAGATCCCCGGCTGCGAGAGCGACCACGGACGCGACGATGAGCCCGAGGGACAAGATCAGCGTCCGCCGGGTTGCCGCCGTGATGTTCGTGGGTGCCGTCGGCGTCGTGCCGATGGCCGCTTCGGACACGCTGCCTCCTCTTGATCGACTCCTGGTCGGGCCGGGGAGCTCGACCGTTTGGTATCGGCATGGAACCGTCCGGAGTTGACCGTTCCTTGCTTCGTACCTCGAACCTTGTGCGGATCCAGGCTGAT
>JAYSLK010000655.1:0-3828 GCA_043725585.1 Actinomycetota bacterium | reverse complement strand
GGCATCGCGTCGTACCCGCTCAGGTAGGGCAGATCGCTGCCCACCGACAGCAGCAGGACGTCGACTCCTCGTTCGACCATCACGGCTCGCGCTCGGGCGATGCGGTCGACGTAGGTGGCCGTGGAGGACAGGGCGCTGCTCATGCACCCAGTCTGGCGCGATCAGGTGCGAGCAGCGAGGCCTGCGATCAGTGGATGTGGTGACGCATGGAGGTCGAGATCGACAGGGCCGGGCCGACCGAGCAGGTACCCCTGTGCCATGTCGCAGCCCACCTGGCGCAACTGCTCGAGAGCAGCGGGTTCCTCGATGCCCTCGGCGATCACCGTCATCCCCAGGGAATGGCCGAGCTGCACCAGGGAGCGGAGCACGTCACGGTCCAACTCGCTCTGCACCGTGACGAAGCTGCGGTCGATCTTCATGTAGTCGAACGGGAAGCTGCGCAACAGAGCGAGCGACGCGAAACCCGTACCGAAGTCGTCGAGTGCGATCCTGACACCCATGTGTTGCAGCTCGCGCAGCGTCGCCTGACCCGGTCCGGATTCGGCCAGCTTCGCCGACTCGGTCAGCTCGAGGATCAGGCCCGACGGGTCGAGCCCGCTGTCGTTCAATGCCGTGGCCACCTCGAGGATCACCTCGTCGCGTTCGAGCTGCACCGACGACAGGTTCACCGTGACCGCCGCGTTCGTCTCACCTGCGGCGCGACGGCGGGCGGCGAGCCGACATCCCTCGCGGATCGTGAACTTCGTGATCTCGCCGACCAGCCCGATCTCCTCTGCGGTCGCGACGAACTCGCCGGGACCGATCAGCGGTGCACCTGGCGAGTCCCACCGCAGCAACGCCTCGTGGGCGACCACCTCGCCCGTCGTCAGCGACCACAGCGGCTGGAAGTCGAGGCGCATGGCGTGGTTGCGGACCGCGTGGCGCACGAACGAGTGTGTGTCGAGCCGGCGCGCCAGTTCGTTCGCCACCCGATCCTCGAAGGTCACGGTGCGGTTCCGCCCTTCGAGCTTTGCGTAGTTCATCGCCGCGCTCGCGTCGCGCAGCAGATCGCCCGCCGACAGCACGTGGTCGTCCCAACGAGCGATGCCGATGCTCGCCGACACCGAGATCGATGCACCGTTGTGTTCGACGGGCACCGCGATCGCCTCGTGCAGCCGGCGAGCGAGTGCCTCGGGGGCGTACCTCGCCGCATTCGGGATGACCACCACGAACTCGTCACTCGCCAGCCGAGCGACTGCATCGTCGCCGCGGGCACCGAGGTGGATCCGGTCGGCGATCGTCACGAGCACGCGATCGCCAGCTTCGTGACCGTGGGCGTCGTTGACGTCCTTGAAGTGGTCGAGATCGATGAACATCAGCGCGCTGGCGACCGAGCGTCCAGCATTGGCGGTCGCGAGTCCCTCGATCAGATCGGTGACGGCACGGCGGTTGAGCACACCGGTCAGGGGGTCGTGAGTGGCGAGGAAGTGCAGGTTGCGATGAGCCATGTCGAGGTCGTCGAGCACGTCGCTGTGGTCGCCGACCAACCGGTGGAGCTGCAGCTGCGCCATCGCCTGGCGAGCCAGGATCTCGAGCATCTTCTGCTGCCACGGCTCGATCGAGCGGGCAACGGTGTCGATCACGCAGATCGTGCCGATCGCGTGGCCGCTCAGACTGATCAGCGGCGCTCCGGCGTAGAACCGGAACCCTTCTTCGGTGACGAGTCGGTTGTCGAAGAACCGGGCATCGGTGCGGGCGTCGGGCACCACCATCACGGAGTCGCTCATGATCGTGTGTGCGCAGAACGCATCGTCGCGGGATGTCTCCGTGCACGGCAGGCCGCGCCTCGACTTGAACCACTGACGGTTGGAGTCGACCAGCGACAGCGCCGCCATGGGAGCTCCGCACAGGTCGGCTGCCAGCCCCACGATCTCGTCGAGCCGTTCGCTCGGCGGGGTGTCGAGCACGTCGAGTTCGAGCAACGCCTCGAGTCGGTCGTACTCGTTCATCGGAATGGGTGCCCGCATAACCATTTCTATCGGACGCTGCACCCCGCACTTGAGGGGTATTCCGCTCGCCGCCGATCGCGGGGCGCGCTATCGCTGATCAGCACCGGGCCACGGAACGCGCGAGCGCTCCCGGAATGATCCGGACGACCCGACGGTCGACAACGAGACCGGCACCGACACCTCATCGGCTGCCTGCCGGGCGTGGTAGCTCGATCTGGTGAGCGGGCTGGCCTCGACGTGACCGATGCCGAGCCGCTCGCCGATGCGCTTCCACCGGTCGAACTCCTCGGGGAGCACCCACCGACTCACCGGGAGGTGGTGCGAGGTGGGTCGCAGGTACTGGCCGATGGTCACGATGTCGACGCCGACCGATGCGAGGTCGACCAAGCAGCCATCGATCTCGTCGGCCGTCTCCCCCATCCCGACCACGAGTCCCGACTTGGTCGTCAGGCCGGCCGCCTTCGATCTGGCGAGCACCCCGAGGCTGCGTGCGTAGCCGGCAGATGGCCGAACGGCTCGCTGCAGGCGGGCAACGGTCTCGATGTTGTGGTTCATCACGTCGGGCCGGGCAGCGAACAGAAGATCGAGCGACGCCGGATCACCCTTGGCATCGCTCACCAGGGTTTCCACCCGAGCGAACGGGCGAACCTGGCGGATCGCGGCGATGCAGGCCGCGACATGGGCCATGCCCCCATCGATGAGATCGTCTCGCGCCACCATGGTGAGCACCACGTGGTCGAGTTGCATCCGCTCGACGGCCGTGGCGACACGCTGTGGTTCGTCGGGCTCGGGAGCGAGCGGCTTGCTGGTGTCGACCAGGCAGAACCCACAGGCACGCGTGCACCGCTCACCCAACACCATCAGTGTCGCCGTACCGTCCGACCAGCACTCACTCAGGTTGGGGCAACCAGCTTCCTCGCACACGGTGATCAGACCGAGGTCGCGGACGGTCTTCTTGAGCGACAGCACCTCCGGTCCGTGCACCACCTTCGGACGAAGCCATTCGGGCTTGCGAGTCGCGATCGCCAACCCGTCCGAAACGCCGGCTTGGCCGAGCCGACTCAGCATCCGGGCCGGAGCCGCAGACGACGGGATCGACAGACCGTGATCGACCGACGTGCGAACCGGATCACCCGGTCCTTCACCTCGGGAGAACGCCGACAGGTCGTCGGGGCGGTGCTTCCACGCCACGTCCTGACGTTCGAGCGCTCCTTGGCCCCACACCTCAGCGGCATGGCGGGACACGATGTCGACGACGTCGCGCATCGACACCTCTCGACCCGTGCTGGCGAGCTCCTCGGCGATCGAGGTGACCGGTTTGTCGGCAATGCCGCACGGCACGATGTGGTCACGCAGATAGGTCATGTCGGTCTCGACGTTCAACGCGAATCCGTGCATGGTGCGGCCTCGAGACAACCGGACGCCGATCGCACAGATCTTCCGAGGATTCGGTCCTTCGGCGTCGATCCACACACCGGGGTACTCGGCGAGACATCCCGCCGTCGTGAGCCCCAGCTCGACCAAGGTGCGGACCACCACCTGCTGCACGGCACTCACATGGTCGCTGGCGCCCATCGAGTTCGCGACGGACACGATCGGGTACCCGACCAGCTGGCCAGGCCCGTGATAGGTGACGTCGCCGCCTCGTTTGACGCCGACGAGGTCGGCTCCGACGGCGTGAGGCTCGGCCTTGAGGTTCTTCGAGAGGTCGGTTCGGGGCCCGTACGTGAACACGTGGGGGTGTTCGAGCAGCAGCAGGTGCTGCTCTCGCCCGTTGGCGAACAGGCTCTGTTGGAGCGCGAGGGCTTCTCGGTACGGCACCGTGCCGAGCCAGCGGACG